>NZ_JADPJR010000067.1:0-37441 GCF_023073535.1 Bradyrhizobium sp. 179
ATCTCATCCCGACACCGCCTCGATTCGACGCAAAATCAAGCGCGCGGGCTGGGATGATGCCTTCCTCCTCAGTATGCTTCGCCATATGCGATAGCCCTGAGGCAATGCGGGAGGCCCTGGCCGCCATGCCTGCTGCAGCTCCCCACCAGATTAAGAAAGAACCGCGCGCCCGCACATCTACTGAGGCGCGTCCGCATGCAAAGCGGTTGGCGAAATCGTCGAGCCGACCGCCCGAGCCACAGCTGGCCTTCGAACGGTACGACCTCTTTTCCGGCGGGTGGTGGTGAGCGGGACGATTGATCCTGGGTACAGGAAAAAGGCCGCGCCCACCGCGTGCGCGGCCCTCGTTCCGTTCCAGATGGGCCGGAGTCACCAGTGGTGATGATGCCAGCGGTGCCGCACGACCGGATACGAGCGATAGTAGAAGAGCTTGAAAAGGCAGATCGACTAGGCGCAATGAACGGGGTTGCAAGTTGGGTGGAGAGCTTGGCGTAAAACACCGGCGAAACCGATTTCAGTGGCTTTAGGCTGTGGCTGGACCAATCGCCTATATTGCTCTTTACGGCGCCCTGTACGCTGCGTTCGGTGCGGCATCGCCATTCTGGCCTAAGCTTTTCGAGACGAGAGCTCTGACGCCTCAGCAGATCGGTTCAATCCTCGCTGCGGCAATGTTGGTGCGGCGGTTCATTGCGCCTTGTGCTCGCAAGCTGTGCCGTGTTGGCGGCCGGAGCGGCAGCTGCCTTGGTCTGGGCAGATGGATTTTGGTGGTTGCTGGTTCTAGCGTTGGCTCAGGCTGCGGCACTTGCTCCGACGACCTCGATTGCGGACGCGTTGTCGGTGAATGCAGCGAAACCTCAAATGGGCGGAAGGCCATTTGAATACGGCTGGATACGGGGTTCGGGCTCGGCCGCCTTCGTCGTGGGCACGATCGTCGTTGGACAACTGATCGATCCTGCTGACCTCATGCCGGTTATCTGGATGAATGCCAGCCTACTGATCGCAGCGGCCAGCGCGACAGTGTTTATGCCCGCTGTTAACGCTCAAGCCGCTCCACCTGCGCCGGCGGCATCGTTGGCCTTCGGAGAGGTAGGTGCTCTTTTGGCGATCCCGCGATTTCGGATCCTGATTTTGGTTTCCGCTTTGGTCTATGGAAGTCACTCGATGCACGACGCATTTGCCGTCATTCGGTGGAGCGACGCTGGAATAGGAACTTCCGTCATAAGCGTTCTGTGGTCGGAAGCGGTGGCGGCAGAAGTTTTGGTCTTCTTTTTCGTTGGTCCTGGGTTGATTGAACGGTTTGGCGTGCGTGGTGCGGCTATCTTAGCCGCCGCGGCCGGCATCATACGTTGGCTGATTGAAGGAGCGACGACTTCTATTGTGCTTCTCTCAATGATTCAGCCCTTACACGGGTTGACCTTTGCGCTGCTCCATCTCGCTTGCATGGGCATGATGAGGGCAGTTGTCTCCCTGACGGTAGCCGCCACCGCCCAAGCCCTTTATGCCTTTGGTTCAGGCCTCGTTACCGCTGCGTTGATATCGCTGTCCGGCATTCTTTATGCTCGATATGCAGGAGCTGCGTTCTTGCCGATGGCAGCTCTCTGTGCATTGGCCCTCCCGTTGGCTTGGTACGGCTTTGCCGACCAAAGGGCGCGATGCGGCCCCGTTTGATCCAACAGGTCCAACTGCCGGCGCACGGGCATCTTTATCGGCGCAGCGCGCGCGGCACGACGCTACGCTTGCGAATATCGCCAAGTGACGAAAAGGCGCCAATTGGCAGGAGGCGCTTGGGGCGACCAGTCCAATGCCGATCAAGCGCGAGACTTATATCGGGCGGGCGCGTCACTCCGAGTTGCACAGCGTCCAGAACGTACCTGTTACTCTCTTAGCTGGGCGGCTTTACCGCCGCGCGATGACATACCCGATGAGGAAAGCGACGGCCAGCGAAGCTAGAGGAGCTTCCCTGACCACGTCACGAACAATTTGGGACGACGCGCTGTACTGTTGGCCTTCCTCCAGAGATTCTCGAACGTTGCGTCCCATCTCCCGCACACTCTCTGATACTTGCTTTATTGTGGACATCGACGCCGCTTCGTACTCGTCGGCAGAACTGCGCGCGGCAGGCCGCGGCGCTCACCAAGAAGAGCGACGAATTCGCAAAGCGGCTTCCAACCTGGTCATCCACTTCCACCGCTCTTGCCCGTAAACGCCAAGCGTATTCGAGACCGAAACCAAGGCGATCCCTGCCTCGGCAACCTTCAAGCCGAGTAGGCGAAGCCCCACGTTGCCAATCTTTCTGTTTTGGCGCGGCCGCTATCGGTCACTTGAGCGCCGCTGGCGTGAACGTGTCGGTCCACAGCCTTGGAAAGGTGTGTCAAGCATCGTGCGACTTCAAAGCACTTGTCGGATCCTTCTTGCCTCATCCAAACGCCCACGCGATTTGCGAAGATCGCAATGTTCTCCACGTTGAGCCTGCAGCTCTGCGATTGTCTCTGTCGCATCATGATCTGCACTCAAGGCCGATTTGGTGCGAGTGTCTGTATCATCCTTTGCGCTTGCCGAGCGTGTGAGAAGAGTTGGCGTTGGATGGATAGTATAGACGGTTGCAATCATTTACACCCTTCTTTTGGATGGCTTCAGCGATTCCTGGCGTTGAGCTCACGCGCTGAGCTTCGACGCGCGCCATGTCAGCGCGTTTCACGCAGTCGACATATGGCTTATTTCCTAACCAGTCCCACTGGCCGGCCGAGGCTGGAGAGATTTGTGCAGAGCCAACAAAGGCGCCTAGGCTGAGCGCGGCGGCTAGAGCTAAAGCGAGGCGAGAAGATTTCATTGTCGTGATCCCTGGTTTTTGCGGCTGCTCGATTGCAGCGCGGGGGACCATCCCATTTTTCGATTCAGCAACTCTATAATGTTCGTCACACTTCGCGACGCTGACCATGAGGCGTCATCTCGGCGCGCGTATGCTCACATTGCAGATGAAGGAGATCAAGAGCCGCTGCCCTCGGCTGTATTCAATGAATTGGCGCCATCATTCGACGGTTCGATTGGAACGCCGAGCGACATAGCAATGTTCTTTCCGCTTTCGTCTCTGTTTAAGTCTCTGACGGTCCCACCCGATTTGGCTGCGGCTGCGGGCGAGGCCCGGGATAGAGGTTCAGTTGTCCGCGTAATAGACCGAGTAGAACGTCGCCTATTGATGCTGTGGACGGCTCCTCCCGACGCGACGACGTTTTAGGGTCAATCCTCTTCGTCCTTCCCGACTCCACGCCGCGAAGCCTGAACGTGAAATCGACTTTGTGGGGATCGCTACGGGGATTTTGCTGCCCGCTTTGATATGGCCCTTGCGCCGCTCGTCTCTCGACACGAAGCCAATGCAGATGGCCCTGAAGTGAACAACGCTAAAACCGTTGCCACGTCGGCTCTCCGTGGCACACGATTTACGCCATTATTCCCTATCGGGCGAGAATCGGACATCGCAAACGTCGGCAGGCGATTTTAATGCGCTAGGAATATGAAAGCGGCAATCAGTGCTACCATGCCCGCGAAGATCAGCAATGCCGGCACCGATTTTCGAGTCATTGGCCCCGTCGAATGGCGTGCAGCCGATTGACCGGGTTGAACTCTGAGCCGTCTCTGTGACCGCACGATTTTGCTCTGTGTCGTTGGCGTCCGAACCTTTGGTTCCGGAGCTGCGCCTACACCTCCCATCTCGCTGTAATAAGCGCTGTATACTTCGCGAACGGCCAGGGCCGTGGACTCGACCTCGCTCATGATCTCGAGCCGGGCTCGATAATTGGTCAGAAAGCTTTGGGCGTTGGACGGCAGGTCATCGAAACCACCGAGCTTGGCCATCATGAGCCAAGTGGCGAAATCCGCCTCAGCCTTCGTGCGAGCTTTCTTGGCGATATTGGTGTTGGAGCTAGAGGACATGGTGGTCCGCTTGGTTTGAACACGGCCGCGAAGCTGGTTCATCGACAGCATCCGCGCCGCGCGAACGGCAATTGGCAATCCAATCACAATAATGACGGCGCGGGAGAGTTCAAACGCGAACCCGACCAACTAGTCGGCTTCTGGCCGCGGTTGAAGCCGGCTGAGCAGGCTAGCCAGGGGAGGGCGCCTCTGCTGACACCACAATGGCAGTAGCCAACATTGAATCGTGGTCCAATTCGACTCCAATTGTCACGCTCTCAATGTATGCTCCGCGACGCACTTACGACAGTGAGCGCGATAACAGCATCTGCAGACTCATCTTGCAATGTCTGCGGATATCCGCTCCTCTACACTCCCCAGTGCAAGTAGTTAGAGCTGCATAGATTTCAGCTGAGTGTCTGAGCGTCGGCATGAATTACTACGGCCACTTGCTACAAGTTAGTGGCTTCCCCAACGCTGGCTCGAGCTGAGCTTGGCCGCGAAGGCGCCAGTGCGCGAAGGACGACTTCGCGACTGCATTTTGCATCGGCGCAGCCGCCGACAAGCGCAATGAGTTACTTTGGCGGCTTCATGGTCGCTGATCGCTTCGCTGCTGGCCTGCGCGAGGTGATCGCCTCTACCTTCTTCAGCGTCTGTGCAAACTTAGATCGGAGATACTGTTCATGCTCCGGGTCTTTAGGCTCATAGAGGAATGCAACCTTCACGAGGAAGCGGTTCAGTAGCGATGCTATCGCAAGGTTGTCCGAGTGTTGCGAGCGCAGGGCCGTGAGTTGCCGACGCATCTCAATGAGATCGATGGTTTCGCGGTCTGACTGCCCTTTTCAAATGAAACTCGCGCGAGAGGCCTACAGCCCAGCGGAAGCCACCGCGACGAGTATGGTGGCGCGACGGCTTCGACACTTGGGGACCCGGACCAAGGGCAATGTCCGGCGATAAAAAGCTAGCGCTCCGCAGCTTCGCTGCAATCAAAGTCTGCAGTTAAGCTTGATGCTGCGGTGGCGGGTTAATTCTGGAACCTGAAGGGAAGAGCGGTCAACGTGATTCGAGTGCATCATTAGCTCACGACGTACGGACCTGTGCTCGCTCTCGCTCGACTTCCTCGGCGTCCCTGTCATCGATATTCATAAGTGAGTTTTTGGCATCGTCATGAACCTTCAAGAGTCCGTCGAGCTTCGCATGAATGGCCTGTGTGTCGCGGTGCTCGGCGCGCTGGATCACGAGGGTCATTCCCCAGGTCGCAAGCGTGGCAAGCGAGTGCCAGTCCCGTCCATTGCCGAAGATGATCCAAAGTGCGGCATAAAGGAGAAACACGGCGAACGCGCCTGGCGGCGCGGCAAGCACGCCGATATTGGTCAACCAGGCTCGGACGTCGCTCGGGGCCATGGCGATCAACGTACCGCTGCTCTTGTAGGTTCGAGAGAGGAGGCGCGCGCGCTCGTTCTCCCGGATGACCAGCATCCGGTAGCCGTCGTGCTTCACCTCACGAATTCAGTCCAGTCCTGACGAAACCTGCTTACCGCTGGCCGCCAGGCAGAGCTCATACGCCATGCGCATGCAGGGAAAATAGGTGTTGAGGTAGGCGATTGCGAATCGAGTTCGTGGTTCCAATGTTCAGAAGCGAGCAGAACGAATCCGTCGAGCTCGATTCGCTTGTCGATCCGCCTACTGCCAAGCACCTCCAGCGGCCTCGGCATCGCCCCCTCAGCGCATATAGTGCTGAGGCCGCATTTCTTTCGCGGCGGCAGGCACACGCGACCTTCCTGATACCGTGCACAGAAGGAACCTGTGTTCCTTGAATGGCGGCAGCACTCCATACATTAGCCGTAGATCGGCCACAGCGGGCGGGTTCGCTACAAAGCAGGACCCGTCCCGACTGTGAACAGGGACGCCTGGCGACGAGCATCATCTGGTAGAGTGATCCAATGGCTGATCAACGCACGCCCGTGCGCCGCGCCGCGGCCGGTATCGGTTCAGAACCCGCTGAGAAGAACAATGTTGGGGAGGCACTCGATCATGTGTTGCACGAGGTCCAGGCCGCGCGGCGTGACCTCAGTATGACTCGCTTCTGCCTCCAACAGGCAGAAGCCGTTCGCAGAATAGATCGAGCCGCAACCACACTCGCTGATCTGATGCAATCCGGAAACCGCATAAACAAGGACCCCCGGGCCTACCAGCCGTTTCAAAGGGAAGAGGCGTAGTAAGGCCGCCTCATCGTTGCTTCTTGCCTGCTCGCTTTTTCGATTTCAGGACGTCGGCCTGGCTTTGGAACGCGCGTGCTAGTGCCTGCAGTTCCTCGGACACCCCGGCATCTGCAGCCGACTTTGCTGCGCGCGCAGCCTTTTCAGCTTGCTTGCGAAACTGTTTGATTTCCTTCGTCATGGATCAGTCTCCTTGTGGTTCCCGATCAGGCCGCCAGAAGATTATATCATGTCGCCGCCGCGGAGCCGAACATAGGTCCCGCTCTCGTGCAGCTGCAGCCAGCCGCGCTCAATAGCGAGCTTTAGGCCGGCACCGACCTCCTCGCCGCTGGCTTTGAGCGTGTAGAGGAAGGTGCGTTGATTTTTTCAGTATGGATGCGGCCGTCCTGGACGGGCACGACACTGGCGGCGAGCTGGACGAGCTTTCGGGCGGCGACTTCCGGTTTGGCGTGGGGACGTTCAGCGGCAAATTAGCGCTCCTGGGGGATGGACCCACTTACAAGGCGTGATCTGCCTTGTCTCGGTTAGCTTGACCATGCGGGGAGGTGGCGCGTACCGGGCGGTGCGACATGGTCGGCATCTGAGGGAAGCTTCCAGCTTCCAGAGCGGCGTATCTTTCGGCCGGTGGATGGCCTCTAGCGGGAGACTGGCGCGGGTCTTACAGCGGGCGCACTCTACCTCTAGCCAGCCAAGTCCGCCATATATTGAATAGGAATTTGCCCGAATATGAGACCGGTACAAGCAACAGGTCCGGGCGGCGTCTCTGTTGTCGGTTCATCGGGCAAACCGGAAGCAACCTGCCGAGTCGCCGAACGACGCTCGTGGACTCCATTGCGTTAATTTACGCGGCGCGTTCCTTGTTCGACTGTTCCTGTACGGCGGTCGCGGTTTCTTCGAACCCCTTTTCGTAATTGCCCGCCAACCTCTCAAGACTGTCGGCCCACATCCTCAACATTGAGACTTGAAAGTGCATAATTGGCTTCAAGGCATTCATACCGATTGCAGTCGCTGCGCTGATGGGACCTTGTTGGTCGCGCGCGAAACGGTTTTCGTTAGCGGTCTCGTCTGCCATGCGTTTCTCTCCCTCGTTTTGATGTTCTCGCCGTAAGCTATGTGGCGGGTTGTGCCCTGCGTGACTCTAAGCATTCAGCCAAGACTTGATCTGCCGCGAGCCTCGCACAGCGGTCGTCGTGCAGTTCATCCAGTTTTTTTAAGTACGCGACGGCCGCTATTTGCAAGAGATCGAAATCATCTCGACCCGTATCACGAACATTGGCGACGTAGCGATAGAGGGCAGAACGCCTATTATCGTTCTCGCTGATGCCGCTGTGGAACAGCAAGTAATTCCGCCAAGCGAACGCACACGCGCCTTCTATGGTCTGAGAAGTCATGGCCACCTCCCAAAGCCCAGAGAAAGACTGACGACCCGTTTCGTTCCTGGAATCTCTCAGATGTAATATTGTTCCGTAGCTGCGCTGCAAGGTGTTTGCACCGTTGCGACGTCGATGGTGTAGTCGGCAACTGTCGATATCGCATTCGGTCAATGCGATTGGGTCCGAACGGCCTTCGCACGCATTTCGAGTGGCGGGTTTGCTCGAATGATCGTTCGTGTGTTCGCCAGAAAAATGAGACTGCACTACGTGCGAGACTTCCGCTTCTGATGCTGTGGACGGCTCCTCCACGGGCACGAGAGTGCCAAGAATTGGGCGCCGTTTGAGGCTCCCACGATTCGGAGGAGCAGCCTATGCAGTCAATTTCGACGATCGGTCTGGATATCTGGAAAGTCGGTCGTTCAAGTGCATGGCGTCGATGCAGCTGGCCAGGTGGTGATCCGGCGCCAACTCAGGGGCCGTTTCATGCTGTCGTTTTGAGAAGTTCCCGCCGTGCCTGGTGGGGATCGAGGCTTGCGCGTCATCCCAGTATTGGACCCGCGAACTGCAGGCGTTGGGGCATACGGTGCGGTTGATGCCTCCGGCGTACGTGACGCCCTACGTCAAGCGGCAGAAGAACGACACCAAGGACGCAGAGGCGATTTGCGAGGCGGTCACGAGACCCAACATGCGGTTCGTGCCGACCAAGACGGTCGAGCAACCCTATCCCGATAGGCAGCTCGAGCATGCTACTGCGGGCTCGTTGGCGATTGTGAAGTTAGCACGTCCGGTTCCGCCAGAAGCTGCTTTATTGCTGGTCAACCCGAAGCTACTCTCGAGTTAATTCGAGCGGCACCCACCGTACTCCGCCACGAGCTGGGTAATCGGTGCGTTCGCTTACTTCGGAAGGGCGACAGATGCGGGCAGTGATCATCGGCGCAGGAATGGGCGGGTTGATGACGGCGTTGGCGCTGCGGGAGTCCGGCGTCTTCGCCTCGGTCGATGTCTACGAGCAAACCAAGGTGCCGAGCACTGCAGGCGCCGGGTTGAACGTACCGCCCAACGGGGCGCGAATATGTCGTTGGCTGGGCGTTGACCTGGATGGTGGGGATCCCAGGGGCCCCGACGGGGTGATCGACGGTGGCCGGGCCGCAATTCTGGAGTCGACACGGCAGTTCAACGCCGACGGGACCGTGACGCAGAGGCCGTTCGATCATGTCACCGCCGCGGGTGATAGCGCCGGATTTCATCACATGCACAGGCTGGACCTGTTGATGTGCCTGTACAAGCGGGTGTTCGAGTTCGGTCCCGAAAGCGGGGCGCCGTGCCCGATCACCGTGCACATGGACTGTCGGCTGACGCAGTTGCATCAGACCGCGGGCGAGGTGACGGCGAGTTTTTCGAATGGTCGAAGCGCCGTGGGAGAGGTTCTCGTGGGCGCCGACGGGATCAACTCCGCCACCTTGCAGCTGGCGTGGCCGAACCCGCGTCCCAAGCGGTGGACGGAGGTGACCTGCTTCCGTGGACTTATTCCGCGGGCGGTGGTCGCCTCGCTCAGCAAGACTGACCGTAGCCCGCTGGACCACAACCCCATCCACTCCTTCAGCATGGACCGGCACCGGAGCGAGCGGAGCGGGGCGACAACGTATTGGGTGCGCCGGGGCGAGTTGTTGAACGTGTGGATCGCCCGCTATGAGCCGGACTCTGCCGCATTCGAGCAGGAGGAGGGCGACTGGTTTCCTGTCAGACACGAGGAGATCGTTCGCGAGGTGGCTGAAGCATTTACTGGGCACCCCAGCAGAGACGATCTGCTCGCTTTGGCGGGCGCGATCGTTCGACCTACGAAATGGGGCCTCTACGATCGTGACGCCCTCGAAACCTGGGTGCAAGATCGTATCTGTCTGCTCGGCGACGCGGCGCATCCGATGCTTCCGACGTTCGGCCAGGGCGCCGCGCAGTCCTTCGAGGACGCCGCCGCGCTCGCTTGCGCGTTCACCCTGCACGGCCGCGATGTGGCCACAGCACTGCTGCACTACGAACGCGTGCGGCATTATCGCGCGACCCGATTCCAGCTCGGCTCCAAGTTCGCCTTCGATCATTTGCGGGCCAAGGACACCGCTGAGCAGAAGGCTCTGCTCGAAAAGATCGACGAGCGGGTGAGCCCGGCATTTGCCCACGACAAGCGGGGCGGTGAGGATGACTCCTGGATCTATGCGTACGATGCCCGCAACATCGGCGCCGAATTGCCTCCCAAGAGATTGGGGCCGTGGAACTTCCGCCGCGCCGCAAAGGCCAACTACCCCGCGATAACCCGCGAGCTCTGGACACCGGCTGCTCCCGCCAGGGCTCCACGCCCGGTCACGCGCGAAGAAGTCGCCCTGCACAAAACGCGGGACGACTGCTGGGTCATCATCCGGGGAAAAGTCTACGATATCACGGAGTGGGCACCCCATCACCCCGGTGGCGCAGGAATCGCCCGCATGTATGCCGGCAAGGAAGCTACTGCCGAATTCGGTGACTATCACAGTCCTGAAGCTGTCGCCCACATGTCTCATTTCTGTATCGGCGACCTCGTCGACGCTCCAACACCTGCGTGACTGGCCATCACTAGCTCGCCGACCCAAATCGGACTTCAGGGTTGACCATAAGCCATGCGCCAGTGAGGACGGGGGTTGGGACGCGAGGGTCGCTTCAGTCAACATATTTGCTAAACTGTGCAGGGAAATGGAAACGGGTGGATCAGCACAACCCGCCGGCGATACCCTCCGTAGCAAGCGTCTGCGAGACAGCGAGCCATCTTGGCAAGAATGAGGGGGACTATGTGGTGCAGCTTGAATCTACCCTCACTTGCCCGGAGTGCGGCCATCAAGCGGTTGAGCCGATGCCAAAGAATGCCTGCCTATTTTATCAGGACTGCAAGGGCTGCGGAAAGCGCGGCGTTCGAGTGGCAGGGGGGCGCCTCGCTCAGATCGCAACCTGTACCGAATGTCGGTATCGGTGATTGCGCCTCCCCGCAACCAAGTAAACCTGTGATTTTGTGAGGTTTTAGAGAGCCGCCCTTTGGGGCGGCTTTCTTATTTTTGGGCCGTGTCGCCACCGTGTCGCCACGCGATAAGGACCGCATGCAAAGTCTTAAACGAACGATGCTGATGTCTGAAGGGCCATAGAGGCTGTCGCTAGTGTAGTGCTGCGCGCTGGTTGCAGCTCACCGAAGCTGCGGTGCGTGGTTGAAGTGCAGCGGCGGAGCCGACAACCGCGTCGACGCCGATTATGGGAGCAAGGCGGCTAGCCGCAAAACCGGCCAAGCCAAAAGAAACTCGACACTAGCTACGGAAGAACACGAACCAGACAGCGGCCATGGCGATCACCGCGACACTTACGCTAATGAGAAGCAGCAAGAGGATCGAGGGCCCGGGTTCGGCTTGACGCGCTTCCGTGGGTGTTTCGATAATGATGCCGTGCTTTTTCCGCACCATGATTGCACCTAAATTTTGGGTGCTAAGTCGGCGCGGTCAAATACCGGGACAATCTCAACATCCTCCGGCAAGGCACCTGATGGCGTGTCTTCCGCAGCATGGCGCAACGCTTCGGTACTCGCATCCAATCCATCGACGGTTTCGTTCGCGCCGCTACCGGCGTCGTGACGACGTGGCGGTACTTGATGGCCTCCATCGGCTCCTGTCTTCGCTATCTGTGTGGACATAAGAGATCCTTTTCGTTTTGGATACCAAGCTGTCCCAACGGGGATAGTTCCTAGCCTGCCTGAGCGTCGCGCACCGCAGTCGGCCGCTTCTCCTCGTTGAACGCGCGTCCGCCCTTGGATTCGGCGTATGTCAGGACAGAGCCACCAACACCGGCAAGTGCGCAAACCTGGCGGGCTTCTTCACCCCTGCGCTTTGCTTGAGTGTCTCGCCTTGATCTTGCTCGCGAGATCCGCACATCCGGCGATCCCGTTATGCGCTCGGATGAACCGCACTAGGTCGTTCGGATCAATGTCTTGCGCGACTGCATATTCCAAAGCTCGCGTCCATCGGCTCCGCATTCGCAGATCGGGTTGAATGCAACTAGCTTCGATGATCACCCGCAAAGGATGCCAACCCACTCGGACTGGTGTCATCAGGGTGCTCGGGGCGACTTCCAACAGATGGGATAATAGATCCTCGTCGTCGAAATAGCTGTATGCACGCAAAACGGCTCGCAGGTATCTGTAATCCGCGAACCGTTGTTTTCTTTTCGCAGCTCTTTCAGCAGCCCTCCGCACCTTTTGGATTCGGGCGACAATCTTACGGCTCGACCTCCCCAACGACGCTGCTGACTTTTTCATAAGCACCTCCAAAGTTGAGATGCTGTAAATTAGAATCGCCTGCGACGTTTCAGGCGATGGTCGAGGCGAAACGTGGCCGCGACGCGAAGACTTTAGAACGCTGATTTTCTGTAGATTGTTTGAAACTGCTGAATGAGAGAGGCGGCCGCATCATCCTATTGATGAGATGCGCGCTTAGTATCGCCGGATTGGATGACCCTCAGAATTTCATCCATAGATTCTTTATCGGCTTTTGGATTGTGCTCCATGCGCCAACCGTTGAAGACGTAGGGAGGCGCCCTATCCTCGAAGCCGTGGTGAACCCCTTTGAACAGAACTGTTTTGATCAGGCTGTCCTTCCCATCGATAGCGGTGCATAGCTTGAAGTCGTTGGCCATATCCTTGTCGCCGATGAAAATGGTAACCGGGATTGCAA
This sequence comes from Bradyrhizobium sp. 179, assembly GCF_023073535.1. Lineage (NCBI taxonomy): Bacteria > Pseudomonadati > Pseudomonadota > Alphaproteobacteria > Hyphomicrobiales > Nitrobacteraceae > Bradyrhizobium > Bradyrhizobium sp. 179. Next base: position 12,238 of record NZ_JADPJR010000067.1, read on the forward strand.
AGTCGAACTTTTCCATCTCGTTACAGGCGGGGGAGATAGCAAATGTCCGAGCGAACTTATATTCTTGATGACCGGCAACAGCGGACTTTGTTGCGATCATGATTGCTGTGGTTCCGCCATTGCTGCGGCCTATGACAAATACCTTATCCGGGAGAGCTCGTTTAGTATCAATAAGCCAAGCCAATGCGGAGTATGCATCCTCTACTCGACGCCATCCCCAGTGGTAATTGGGCGGACCGCAGGTTTTGTTAACCTGACGAGGGCCAAAGCTGTCGAGGACGAGCACGCCCATGCCATTGTCTAGAAGCATCCTTCCTTTTTCTTTGGCCCAGTCGAGAACCGGCTTGGTTAAGCCAGAGCAACCGTGCATCAGAATGACGATAGGCACTGGTCCCGTCACTCTCTTGGGGTGACTATACTCGCCCCTAAGATTGCCAGTCTTTTGTACTTTCCTCCCCTCTTCGGGAGCGCCATTCATAAAACGAATGGTTCGGCCTGTTCGGCCTACGGTAAGCGGCTTGCTGGAATCAAAGACCTCATCGGTCGTGTACGTAAAATTCTGCTTTCAAGGGATTGTCACTTCTTCAGCGTCGGCCATTGAGACGCTCAGAGCGACGATTATTACCGTGATAACATTGCGGATCATCCAAACTGCCCCCTTGGCCGAACTCAGTAATAGAGCCCACCAAAAATCGAAATTTGTGTACTACGGCGTAGCTCTGTCAAACGCTCGTTTGAAGTATTCCCTTGTTCGCTTGAATGAATCCTCGGCGGCTTTCGGATCTCCGCCTATTTTGTGTTTCCTCACGCCGCCTCCCACACTCCAGCCGCTTACTTCTGTCGCGCCCTGTGGGCGATCAAAGGCATGGCGCGCTCCAGGATAAAATACCATCTCAAACGGAGCGACTTTCGATATAGCGGCCTGCAATTCGCGGCACAGCGGTGCGGGCGTCCAGTCGTCATCTTCTCCGATGAGAACGAGGAGAGGGACGTCAATGTTGGCGTCAAGTTTGGGATTGCAATACGGGTAGTAGGCCACTGCACCGCGGACTCCAAACAGCTTTAATTGGTACTTCACTTGAACGGCCTTCATGATTGTCCAAGCTCCGTGCGAAAAGCCGAGCAAGCCGATCCTGTCCTTAGCAATGTAAGGGAGTTTCCGGAGATATTCCGCGGTGCCATAGATGTCCGAAACGCGCATCTCGGGGGTAACAGAGGTAGTCTCTTTGCAAATGTTTCCGAAGCCCCGCGGCGAGAAGCTGTCAATGACAACGGCAACATAGCCCCAGGAGACCAGCCTCTCAGCCCACCGCTTGTGATGAGCGTCAACGGCGCCACAACCATGAAGGACCATGATCGCAGGAAAGGTGCCGGTGCCGGGGGGGCGGTATACCTCTGCATGCACAGTTGTCCGCTCGACATTGGAGCCTGGCAACACAACGTTAGGGTACCGGACGTTCTCACTGCCTTGCGCGTTGGAAGCTATTCCGAAAGCGGCGAAGAAGCTGGCGCTGTATAGAACCAGAAGTCCGGGTGCGCTTAAGATCACCGGCAGTTTGCAGCGTCTTAACCAATCTCCTCGGCCTTTGCCTTGGGCTTGTGTTACTTCGCCGCGCTCAACATGTTCTTCAACTTCTGCCGTCCTACCCATTTGAACCCCGCAGCCAATCATGCGTTTGTAATAATATCTGTTTTTTAGATAATCCGGAACCCGGATTATTTGTTTGCCCCCTTACCTGGTGGGCGAATCGATGTCTCGGACACTCCAATCGACGCGGCACGAGGCGCTTCGATTGTTTCTGATTGAGAAGAGGAAGAAGGCCGGTCTTACGCAGACCGAAGTCGCTGCGAAGTTGAAGCGGTACCAGTCTTTTGTCGCTTCCGTCGAGACCGGCCAGCGGAAGCTCGATGTCGTGCAGCTTATCGCGTTTGCAGAAGCGATTGGTTTCGACACCCGAGAAGCCATCAAGCGAAGGGTGGCAACTAAGGACGACTGACTGGGCCGCTAGTACTCTTCCGCCAGCATGATTGTGAGAATTCGTTTGTAACGGTAGGATCCGATGGGTCGGGCGACCCTTGAGTCATATCGTTCGACGAAATAGTCTACTTTGAAAAGGATCGTGTGGCCGTCGACTTTCACCGAGCCGAAATCATGCTCTCCGTAGGGATCGGAATCTTTGCAAAAATCGTCGTGTACGGTGATGGCCTCTGACCTTGCCCCCAAGTTTTATCCAGTCCTGAGTTCGCCCCGGCTGTTGGATTTATGCGAATGGGCGGTGGTAGCGACGGGAGCTGGTGCGGAGCCATCGGCATAGCGCAGCGCCAGATCCCGTCGCGGGTTGCAGGTGAAGGCAAACTCCGATGGTGTTTTCCATCCGAGTTGCGAGTGAGGTCGCGTATCGTTGTAGTCGGCCCGCCAATGTCGGAGTTCGACCCGTGCCTGGGCCAGCGACGTGAACAGCGTCTCGTTCAACAATTCGTCTCGGAGACGGCCATTGAAGCTTTCGATGAAGGCATTCTGCGTCGGCTTGCCGGGCGCGATGTAATGCCAGGCGATGGGGCGCACAAACTCGGATTGCCCAGGATAGTCTCGCCATCTAAGCGTTAAAGCGTCAGCACTTTTTTTGACAATGATCGCCTCCCACCAGCCGTCTTCCAGACCGTCTTGAGCAAGGACCACATGGCCAGGTACAAGCTCCTTCCAAAACTTTGGGAGAGACGAAGAAATCGAGCCAGTGTCTCCGCCGACTAGTGCATTGATCTGGTCATAAAGTTTCTGATCCACGTTCGGCACAAGACCGTTGCCGGTCGCATGGATCTTACCGACCGGCAGTTTGCTCACAATTTCCAAGTGCTTTTTCGAGATCGGCACCGCGAGCCGCATTCCCATTGTGGCTGCGGCTTTTGCCAGCACGCTTCATTCTCTCCCGAGAAGCGTGCCGCGTGTGGCTTTCGGTCTTTATCTAAACCGAACATGCGACAGTCCTGGTTGGAAGCCGCGGCGTTTTCGATGTTGCGGGCTTCGTCGTTTTCGATTTGGTCGGCTTCTTTGACATCTTCTTTCTCCCTTGAATCAAAAGAGGCCCCGGATGGGCCTCATGATGGTTTCCAATGCTTAACCGGAGCGACCTCTCGGTCGAGCTGGGTAGTTAGGGTTTTGGGTTCACTGCGGCGGGTTCGAAAGCAGGCGCATTCGTGTTGTGGAAACTGATCAAGCTTTCCGCGACCGCTAGTGCTTTGCGAATTAGAGGGTCGGTTAGCTCGACCCAATCCTTTGACGGCTTTTCAACAATGAGTCGAAACATCGTCGTCGTTCCACTAGTCACAAACGATGCTCCAGGTGGCACCTCAGAACTGGCGGTAGGCTTGTGGGGCGCGCCGTTCCAGAACGAGAGGTCCACCAACCCATTCTTCACTTCCAATCCACGGTGATGCGTGGCGGAAGATTTCCTTTGAAGATCACCCACCACGACTGCTCACCTTTATCGGTTGGTGCCTTCATCCCTAGCGCCGGGAATTCAGCTCTAGCGATCTCATAGATCCGCTGCCACATGGCCGTAACGTTAGGTGCGGGAATGACCATGTATGAGCTTTTGGACTGCTGCACAGCTCGAAGCAGGAGCGCAGCTCGGTGTTTTCCTCGCTCCGTGTCCTGGGCGTTGATAGCCCGAGCGAGGTCCTCGTATGTGACACACGCATCAAAATGCTCGGCGGCTGTATTGCCGTTCATGTACTTCGCTGGAGCAATCAAGACGCAATATGCTGCATGGTCGTTAGTTGCCATCTCGCGCGCGCGAGCCTTATATCGTTCCGGCAGCGTCGGCTGGAACGCCGCATCGATCTTGTTTTCAATTAGGAGAACGCCACTCCTATCTTCGACTCGAAAGCGCGCAAACAAATCTGTTTCGCCAGTTCCATCCACGACAGACAATGAACACTCGCTGATCCGCAGCGGAGCGTTTACGCCCAAAGCCGAGGAAAAAACGTTGCAGACTGCTTCGTTGAATATCAACTCCTCCTGCAGCAACACATCGATATCTCTTTCGTAGAGACGAGGCAGAATTATTTCTGTCGGCATGAATACCCTCCTCAAAATCTGAACAGCCAAGCATCAATCCGCGGCGTTCGCGCTAGTTGAGCTCGTGCGTGGGGGACGTCAGGACAAAACGTCAGTCCCGTAGAGGCTTGCGGTCGCAGCGTCGAAACAATGCACAGTTCCCATTTCGACATCTACGGCCATCGTCGATATCGATGCCGTGGTGCAGAAGGTCGCCGATCGTCGGATCACCAATTCGAAGGATTTACGCAAACTGCGCCAAGTCTTGGCCGATCCCGTCGCCGACGCAATGTTGCTTTGCGGTGCCGAAAGGCGTGTCGGCAGAGAAAATGCCCGTCGTCATCGATCTGCTCAAGCCTGAGATATCGTAGGTTTGGATCGTGGGGGAAAATGGCGGTAGTGCTCCCCCGCTACCAATCGTACGATTTTCTACGCCAAACTACGATTTCGTACGACTTGTACCCCTTATCGGTAGCGCTGACGACCAGCGCGACCATTGTGCTCTCCGTCGTGAAGCAACGCCGTGATGATGGGCGATGCCAGGCGATCGACCGGCACATCTCGCATGTCCACTCCATGCCGCCCTAGCACGCAAATACTGATGGCGGCCGCTCGGAATTCAGCATCATGATCGTCAATCCTGAGTTCGACTGTCACTGGGCCTGCAAATTTGGAAGGTCGCAGGTGGACGGGGTGGAAGGCCTCGTCCTCGCGGCGGGCTGCTCGGGTCACGGCTTCGGTTTGGGCCCGGGGCTCGGCTATCTGGCCGCGCAGCTTGTCGTCACGACACGCCTTGCGTCGATCCCACACCATTCCGGCTGTCGCGTCTGGTCGACGGCTCGAAGCTGGACATCGCCGCCATCTGAAGATCGAGCCGGAAGTCAGGCCTGACGCGCACCCTGACGAACAAAGGATTCGGAGTTGTGCTCGAAGATCGCCATCTCGTTGCAGGACTTAATGTCCATCGCGGACAGCTAACTTCAAGGCCCGTGGCCGAGAGCCTCGGTCTGCCATCCTCACCGATCGAACAGGTCGCGGCCTGATCGCGATTTAGCAGTCCCAAAGCGGCGTTTCCTGCCCAACTTGAGTCACTCTTTCGGAGTGGCTCTTTCTTTATGGACAAGATGATTTGGCTGATCGAGGTGCCTCGGCCGAAGACCCACCGTTTGGACCTGGACGAAAGCATCGCCAGCTCGCCGGCCGATGGTTCAACAGGCAGACTTCTCTCCCAATGGGCGAACGATCGTGCCGGCGTTCATGATGTCCGCCGGATCAAAGGCGGTCTTGATCCGGCGCATCGCCGCGATGCGTCCGAGATCGCCGTACCGCTCCAGAAGGTGCTTCTTGAATCGACCGACGCCGTGCTCCGCGCTGAACGTGCCGCCGAGCGCCGCGGCCGTGTCGTAGAGTTGCAGCGACAGGATGCCTTCCTTCCACCCGCTTGGTGAACTCCAGCCGCTCGAGGCCGGTAGGAACGAGCACGTTGTGCAGATTTCCATCGCCGATATAACCGTAGATGGACAGCTCAATGAGCTATCAATTCTAGCGTGTAACGCTCAAGCCGTAGCAAGCGGACATCAATCCAAGTTGCGGATATTGCCGGTCGATCGTGGCCACTTCTTTTCGCATCTGTGCGACGATCCAATCTCGGATTTCGGCGGCGATGGGCCGCATGGGCCGGTGGCGGGGCGGCAGAAACTCGCAGAGACGGCGTGTGGTGACCAGTGTGCCGGAGGCCGGCACCAGTGCGCCGGTCAGAAGCCAATACGAGGTCACCGTCAGCCAGCCGAGAGCGATGCCCTGACCTAGCAGGGCGGCCTGCACCACTACGGCATAATCCGTGAAACTCAGTCCCTTGGCTACGCCGCGGCGCCCGGTCAGAAGCGATGGGTAATCCGCGGCCCAATCGCCCGGTGTCTCGGCGAGACGAATGATGGTGTTGCCCTCGGTAGGATCGGTCTCGCCGAGATAGCCGGGACTGCACATCGGCAGCATCACTTCTTTCATGACCAGCGTACCGCCGGAGGACGGCTCGTCGCGATCGCGGAAGCGCATGCCGAGATCGACATTCTCGACCGGCCCGCGCAGCGCGCCGGAGATCAGCTGAAAGCGCAGATCGACTTGCGGAAACTGTTTCTGCAGCTTGTCGATGCGTGGCATCAGCCAGTGTGTGGTGAAGGCGGAGGAGACCGACAGCGTCACCGTCTCGGTGCCCTTGCGGCGCCGCTCGATCTCGACGAGCCCGCTCTCGATGCTGCGGAAGCCTTCGAGCACGCGGCGATACAAGAGCTCGCCTTCCTCGGTGAGCACCGCGCGCCCCGCTGTGCGATCGAACAGGCGGACGCCGAGATGCTCCTCGAACTGGCCGAGCATGCGGCTCACCGCCGGCTGCGTGACGTTCAGCTCGGCGGCCGCAGCCGTGAAGCTGCCATTGCGCGCCGCCGCGTCGAAGACGAACAAGGCGTTACTGGAAGGCAGCATGCGGCGCAGCTCGGGCATAACGTCATGTTATGGGCACGGTGAGAATTTGGCAATTGCCGAGTTTTCGCAAGTCTGGTGTCATCGACAGGACAGCCCAAATACAGGGGCTCTGAACGGCGATTTGCTGCAGCGCACGCTTCGGCGGTGGCTGCACAAATTCCCTGTATATAATGCAGGCTTATGGCGCGCAGCGAGGCACGCCAGCTAGGGACACGCGAGGTCGATCATTGGACAAGCGAGCCGAAAGCGTCGAGATCAGGTCCGCCAGCAAGGCCTATGGCGCCGTTCGCGCCCTCGACGACGTTTCGCTCACTGTCGGCGCCGGTGAATTCGTCTCGCTGCTCGGCCCATCCGGCTCCGGCAAGACCACGCTGCTCGGCATTCTGGGCGGCTTCATCCTGCCGACCTCAGGCACCATTCTCTTCGGTGGCCGCGACGTCACCTATATGCCGCCGCACAAGCGCGATATCGGCGTCGTCTTCCAGAACTACGCGCTGTTTCCGCATATGAGCGTCGGCGAGAACGTCGCCTTTCCGCTGCGTGCGCGGCGCCTGCCGAAGTCCTCCTGGCCGGACAAGGTGCGCGCGACGCTCAGCATGGTCGGCCTTGCCGGATATGAAGAGCGCGGCATTGCGCAGCTTTCCGGCGGCCAGCGGCAGCGTGTGGCGCTGGCACGCGCCATGATCTTCGAGCCGCGCCTGATCCTGATGGATGAGCCGCTCTCCGCGCTCGACAAGCAGCTGCGCGAATCCATGCAGATCGAGTTGCGCGCGCTGCACCGGCGAATCGGCGCCACCATCATCTACGTCACCCATGACCAGCGCGAGGCGCTGACCATGAGCGACCGCGTCGCGGTGATGAAGGATGGCAGGCTGGTCCAGATCGACAAGCCTGAGCGCCTGCACGATCATCCCGCCGATTCCTTCGTCGCCAGCTTCATCGGCGAAGCGACGATGCTGCCGGTCCGCCGCGTCGATGCTTCCAGCGTCGCGCTCGGCAATGCCTTGCTGCGCAGTGCGCGCGCCATCCCCGATGGCGATGCCTTGATGCTGGCCGTGCACAGCGAGAAGCTGCTGATCGACGACGGTGCGCAGGATGAGGCCTGTAACCGGCTGACCGGGACTGTCACCGACATCGTCTACCAGGGCGAGAGCCTGCGCATTTTCCTCGCGCTCGCCGATGGCATCGCGCTCAGCCTGCGCCAGCCGAGCTACCACCAGGCCTATCACCGCATCCCACCGCCCGGCGGCAGCCTCACCGTCACGCTTCACCCCGAGGACACCATCATCGTGCCCAGGGTGGGGGACTGAACTCAAGCCTCATCCAACCCGAGAGAAGAAACTGATATGTCGACCCAAGCCGCGTTCAGCAATTTCAAGGTTCTCACCTTCGACGTCGTCGGCACCTTGATCGACTTCGAAACCGGCGTGCTCGAAGCCGTGCGCAAGATCGGAGGCAAGAAGGCGGCCGAGCTGAGCGACGAGCAGATATTCGAGCCCTACAAGCGTGGCCGCGACAAGCATTACGAGCGCTCGAGCGACGTGATGTTCCACGTCTATCGCCATCTCGCCACCGAACTCGGGCTGCCAGCGGACGATGCGTCCTGCGACATGTTCCAGCTCTCGGTGCTGCGCTGGGGACCGTTCCCGGATTCGGTCGAAGCGCTCAGGCGCCTGCGCACTAAATTCCGCCTGGTCGCCATGACCAACGCAGACCGCGTCGCGCTGTCCTGCTACGCGCACGCGCTGGACAATCCCTTCGACGACACCGTCTGTGCCGACGACACGGGCGTTGCAAAACCGAACCCGGAATTCTTCGCCTACAACAGGGGCCGCCAGTCGGCGTTCGGCTACAAGCAATCCGACATCCTGCACGTCGCGCAGAGCCAGTATCACGACATCGGGATCGCGCGGAAGCTCGGCTACAAGGTGTGCTGGATCGAGCGCCGCCAGGGCATTGCCGGCTTCGGCGGCACGCCGGCGGTGGAGAGGCTGACCAAGCCGGACTTCCATTATCCCACCTTGAAGGCGCTTGCCGACGCCGCGATCGGGCCGGCGGCGTAACGGAGAGCTGCGGCATGACACGGGACTCCAGCACGCTGCCATCGGTCAATTCGCTGTGGGAAGCCACGGCGGGGCCGGCGCGCGCGTTTCCCGTGCTGTCGGGCGAGAGCCAAGCGGATGTGGTGGTCATCGGCGCCGGCTACACCGGCCTCTCCGCCGCGCACCACATCGCCAAAAGCGGGCTCAGCCCCGTCGTGCTCGAGGCGAACCGCCCCGGCTGGGGCGCGAGCGGGCGCAATGGCGGGGTGATCACGGCGAAATTCCGCCTGTCCTTCCGCGAGATCGATGCCGTGCACGGCCGCGACATGGCACGGCGCATGTACGAGATCGCGCATGAATCGACCGACATGGTCGAGGAGCTGGTCTCCGAGTTTGGCATCACCAGCGCGAACCTTGTGCGCACCGGCCAGGTCAAGGCCGCCCATAACGAGACGACGCTCCGGGCCGCGATCGACGAGGCCAACTGGATGACGCGCGAGATGGGCTCGGCCGCGGTTCGCATTCTCGACAAGAACGCCGTGCGCGAGGAGACCGGCTCGGACATCTTTGTCGGCGGCGTGCTCAATCCCGGCTCGGGCGGGGTCCATCCGCTGAACTATTTGCGCGGCCTCGCAAATGGCGTGGCGAGCCGCGGCGTTCCGATTTTTCAGGAGTCGCCCGTCGTCAAGCTCCGGCGCGAGAAGGACGGCATCGTCGCCGAAACGCCGCAAGGCGCGGTGCGGGCGAAGCAGGCGATCATCGCCACCAACAGCTATTCGGATCTGACCGATGCCACCGTGCAGATACAGCGCACGCTGATCCCCTTCCGCAGCGCCATCATCGCGACCGAGCAGCTGCCGCGCAATCTCGCGGGAAAACTGATGCCGACGGGGCGCACCTATACCGAGACCAAGCGCATGATGCGCTGGTTCCGCATGGTCGACAACCGCGTCATCTTCGGCGGCCGCGGCGCCTTCGGCAAGCAGGATTCGCAAGCCGCATTCGACGCCTTGCGCAAGGCGATGGTCGGCATCTTCCCTGATCTCGCCGATGTCCCGCTCGCACACAAATGGTCGGGGCTCGTCGCGATGACGCTGGATTCGGTGCCGCATATCGGCCGGCTCGACGACTGCACGCTGTTCTCGATCGGCTACAACGGTGCCGGCGTTGCGATGTCGAGCCTGATGGGCCGCTATCTCGCCGCCTTCGTGCGTGGTGAGACGCCCAACGTCGGCCTGCTCGATGCGCGGCGCATGAAGGCTATACCGTTCTATCCGCTGCGTGAGCCCGCCGTGCGCATGGTCGCGGGCTGGTACCAGTTTCTCGATGCGATCGGTCAGTAAGATCTATTTGGAGGAGGCGAGGATGACCATGAAGCGGACTATTGGGTTGGGCTGCGTGCTGCTGGGCGCAATCGGACTGACCAGTGCGGCCGATGCCGCCGAGCAGATCACCTTCGTCTCGCAGGGCGGGGCCTATCAGCAGGCGCAGACGGTGGCGATCCTCGATCCCTCCGCCAAGAAGCTCGGCATCACCATCAACCAGGACTCCATTCCGGATGCCTGGCCCGCGATCAAAACGCAGGTCGGCAGCGGCAAGCCGATCTGGGATGTCGTCGACACCCCGACCGGCAACTGCCTGCGCGGCGGCGAGCAGGGGCTGATCGAGAAGCTCGACTTTTCGAAGATTCCCAAGGGCGCGGCGATGCCGGAGGCCTATCGCAGTCCCTATTCGGTGTCTTACGAGTTCTATTCCAGCGTGCTGTCCTACAGCCAGAAGACCTTCCCGAAGGACGCGCCGAACAGCTGGGCCGATTTCTGGGACGTCAAGAAATTCCCCGGCCGCCGCGCGCTGCGCAACCACCCGTTCGCGACGCTCGAGGCCGCGCTGATGGCCGACGGCGTCGCGCCCGACAAGCTCTATCCGCTCGACGTCGACCGCGCCTTCAAGAAGCTGGAGGAGATCAAGCCGCATATCACGGTGTGGTGGACCTCGGGCGCGCAGTCGGCGCAGCTGCTTAATGACGGCGAGGTCGACATGGAGATGGCCTGGAACGGCCGCGTCAGCGCCGTCGCCAAGGAGGGCGCCAAGGTCGCCTTTACCTACAACCAGGGCATCCTGCAGAGCACTTCGCTCTGCATCCTCAAGGGCGCGCCGAATCTCGAGACCGCGATGAAATTCCTCAACGAGGCCGTAGATCCCGTGCACCAGGCCAATCTGCCGCTGCACATCGATTATGGCCCGGGCAACCCCAAGGCCTTCGAGACGGGCGTGGTCAAGCCCGAGCGCGCGGCGCAATTGCCGAGCGAGCCGGCCAATGCGGCGAAGCAAGCGCTGATGTCCTACGCCTGGTGGTCCTCGCCGGCCGGAGAGGCCGCCGAGAAGCGCTGGGCATCGTTCATGCAGAAGTAAAGCGAGGCAGCGTTGGCGGCATCCGTGCTAGATCCCTCCCAGAAGCATCAGCGCCGAGAGCACGGCCTGATGCTGGCATTGGTGTCGCCGGCGCTGCTGGTGATCCTGGCGCTGATCGTGCTGCCGGTCGGCTGGCTCGCCTGGCAGTCGATCTACCATGACGGCTTCACGCTGGAAAACTATCGCCGCATCTTCACCGAAGACGTCTACTGGCGCAGCTTTGCGCTGACCTTCGAGATCAGCCTCGCAGTCACGGTGATCGCGTTGCTGCTCGGCTATCCGGTGGCCTACCTCGCCAACTCGGTGCCGAAAGGGTGGAGCATCCTGATCCTGTCGCTGGTCGTGCTGCCGTTCTGGACCAGCGTGCTGGTGCGCGCCTATGCCTGGCTGGCGCTTTTGCAGCGCACCGGCGTGATCAACCAGTTCCTGCGCTATCTCGACGTCATCAGCGAGCCGCTCGCGCTGGTCCACAACACGTTCGGCACGGTGGTTGCCACCGTGCACATCCTGCTGCCATTCATGGTCCTGCCGCTCTATGCCACCATGCAGAAGATTCCGAACGATCTCATGCAGGCCGGCGCCAGCCTGGGCGCGAGCCCGTCGCTGACCTTCATGCGGGTCTTCCTGCCGTTGTCGCTGCCCGGCGTGCTCGCGGGCTGCACCATGGTGTTCGTGCTCTGCCTCGGCTTCTACATCACGCCGGAGCTGCTCGGTGGCGGGCGCACCGTGATGGTGTCGATGCTGGTGAGCCGCAATGTCGAGCTCTACAACCAGTTCGGCGCCGCGAGCGCGGTCGCCGTGGTGCTGCTCCTATGCGTGCTCGCGATCTTCTTCGTCGTCAGCCGCTTCATCTCGCTCGATCGCGTGCTGGGGCAGAAATGATGCGCGCCTCGCCCGCCCGGATCGTCCTCTACGTGGTCAGCGCGCTGGTGCTGGTCTATCTGATGCTGCCGGTGCTGATCATTGCGCCGATCTCGTTCTCCAGCGCGCGCTTTCTGACCTTCCCGCCGCCGTCCTTCTCACTGCGCTGGTACCAGCAATATTTCTCAAATCCGGCCTGGATGCAGGCGACGCGGGTGACGCTGACGGTCGCGCTGCTGACCGTCGTGATGGCGACCCCGCTCGGCGTGGCCGCCGCCTATGCCATCAGCCAGTCGAAGCTGCGGACCATGCGGCTGATCCACATGACGCTGCTGCTGCCGCTGGTGGTGCCGATCATCATCACCGCGGTCGGCATCTTCTTCGTCTATGCCAGGATCGGCCTGGTCGCGACCATGCCCGGTCTTGTGCTGGCCAACGTGATGCTGGGCCTGCCCTATGTCGTGATCTCGGTGCTGGCGGGTCTGCAGAGCTTCGATCCCGCGCAGGAGATGGTGGCGCGCAGCCTCGGCATGAATCGCCTGCGCAGCTTCTTCGCGGTGACGCTGCCGCAGATCAAGTCCAGCGTGGTCGCCGGCGGCATCTTCGCCTTCATCTCGGCGATGGATGAGACCATCGTCGCGCTGTTCATCTCCGGCGGGCAATACCAGCCGCTGACCAAGCGCATGTTCACGTCGCTTCGAGACGAGATTGATCCCACAATTGCGGCGATATCGACGCTGATGACGGCGGCTTCCTTCTTCCTCGTGCTGCTCGGAACTGGTCGACCGAGAAAGAAAACGTAGGGCGCACCCCACCTGAGGTCCGGTAGATTGAATCGTATAGGAGGGTGGGCCCTAGTTCAGCTGCGCGTTGACAATGCGGATTTGTGCGACGAATGCCCATCTTCGGCCGGATAAGTCCAGTGGTGCGACCAGTAAGTCATTGATTGTGCCCAACCCGTCGCTATCTCTTAATCAGCGGGTCTCAGATTCGAGCCCTGGTGCGCCCACCATATAGATCAAGAGGTTAGCAAGAAAACCGTTTGAGCGAGCCGAACTAAAACGGTTTTCCAAACGGTGTTTTCCTGGACGGGTTGCCAAGCCAGTCTCGCTATCGTGATAACGGCCAGGCGACTGCAACCTATTTGACTGCCATTGAGAGAATGGGCAAATCGCTGTCGATAACCCGACCGACCATGCTTTCGGGGCGAATCCTCCTGCGTCGCGATCATCCATTTGCATCTTGCGCGATGCGGACTTGTCCCGCCGAGCCACGCCTAAACGATTGCGAGACGTGAAGGCTGCCTCAGCTGATCGGTTCGGCGTGGATGAAGAGGCGTTCAATTGGTCGCGCCGCTCCACCACTTCGGGAGTTGCCGTGAGTGGCTCGCAGCTCAGGGTGACGCTGCCTGACCTAGCCAACTCCACTTCAATTAACGCTGTGCTATTTTCTTCTCGATTCCACGATCCCCAAAACCAAGGGTCAGTGTGTACCAGCGCAGTCATCTTGATCGCCACCTCGACGTTGCGCCGTATCCCCTTTGCTTGCGCACTTTCGTGCGCTTTGTCGGGCCGGCCGAGCGCGCGCATCGCCTGGGCGGCGCTGAGCGCGCGGCCTTCGGGTAACGTTCGGGCCCATCTTCGTCATGGCCGAGAGACATCGATGATAGCATCGGCAAAAGCCTTCGGAGCCTCCTGAGGCAGGTTATGCCCGATGCCGCCCTCGATGTCTCGGTGCTCATACTTGCCCACGAATTTCTTGGCGTACGTCTTCGGGTCCGGGTGTGGCACACCATTGGAGTCGCTTTCCAACGTGATGGTGGGGACCGTTATGACCGGGAATTCGGCAAGTCGCTTTTCCAGGTTCGCGTATTTGGACTCGCCTTCGGCCAGGCCAAGCCGCCAGCGGTAGTTATGGACGACGATGTCGACGTGATCGGGGTTCTCGAATGCTGCCGCAGTGCGAGCGAACGTCGCGTCGTCGAAGCTCCATTTGGGGGAAGCGAGCTGCCAGATCAACCTATTAAAATCCTTCCGGTTCTTCTCGTATCCGATCCGTCCACGTTCGGTGGCGAAGTAGAATTGGTACCACCATTCAAGTTCAGCCTTCGGCGGCAGAGGCATCCTGCCGCTCTCCTGGCTACCGATTAGGTAGCCGCTAACGGCGACGAGCGCCTTGACGCGTTCCGGCCAAAGAGCGGCGACGATGTCGGCCGATCGCGCACCCCAGTCGAAACCGCCGAGGACTGCTTTCCCGATCTTTAGCGCATCCATGAAGGCGATGAGGTCGACGGCGAGCGCCGACGGTTGACCGTTGCGGAAAGTGTCGTTCGAAAGAAAGCGCGTCGACCCGTAACCGCGCAGATAGGGGACCAGCACGCGATAGCCGGCCGACGCCAGCATTGGGGCGACGTCAATGAAGCTATGAATGTCGTACGGCCATCCGTGTAGGAGGATAACCGGTGGGCCATCGGGTGGACCGGCCTCCGCGTAAGCAACTTCCAGGACACCAGCATTGATGTGCTTCAGTGCCGTAAGTGAAAAATTCCTGCCCGGTTCGACAGGCGGCAGCGTCGTTTCGGCTCGCTGCGCCTTCGATGAAACCGGCATGCCGAACGTAGTAGCTAGGGCGGCCACGGCTGCCCTGCTTAGGAAGGTTCGGCGGCCTGGGTTGATGCTTTCTATGGTTGTGGGAGTATCCATGGTCGCTCCTGGCAGATTCCTGATGCCCTCCAGTCCGCTGAGGGCGCAATACGTTCTTTATGCGGTGAGGCGGTTAGCCGTACCCCTGCCGATCAGGCGAACGTGAAGGCGAAGACCTCCGCGCCGGCGCCAAGGGATTCAACCTCGAAATCGTGGTCGACGACAGCGCCAGATTGGCCGATGAGCGTGTACCGGCTGACCTTTGGCTTCGCTGAGTAGACCGCGATCGGGTGCTGCGCCAGGCGCGGCCAGGAGCGCGGCCGGCAAGACTTCGGACGTGTTCATGGTAATTCCTTCCTGAACAAGATCGTGATTGCCTCGCGAAGCGACCACGCGACTGCTCATCATTTCGTCCGTCGATATATCATGAGCTCTCACTATCGGAATGAGGCCCGAACATCATCGATGGTTTGTTTCGGGTTCTGGAGATGAGGGTAGTGCCCGATCCCGGGGAGAACTGTAAGTTCAGCGTGAATCTTTTCGGCCAACTCGACACCCATTTCTTTACTGATGTAGAGGTCTTTCTCGCCCCAGACCACCTTCACCGGTGCCTTGAGCCGGGCCAGTTGCGACTCGAAGTGATCCTGATCGCGAGTAAAGTGCGAGTAGTAGTGCGAGAACGCGTCGGCCGTTGTCATCGCGCCTTGGGTCCATCCCCGCGACATGTCGTCCTTGAATTCCCGCGAAACGTCGAAGCGCGTTTCCTTGGGCAAACCTCTCGTGAAGGTATTTTCGAGAATTTCGTCGCGATTCTTGTTAAAGATGGCTCGGGTTTGGTCCATGGACGCGGGCGACTTCAGCTTTTGCAAGCTCTCGTACATGTAGGCTGGCCTGTTGAACGGAGCAAAGTCGCCGACGATGATTGATCTTGCGATACCGGGTTTTTCCAGCGCGAGCAGAAGGGCTGGCAGCGCTCCGATATCCGTTGCGTAGATCGCGAGCTTCGAACTATCGATGCCAGCTTTCGCTATATAGGCGTCCAGAACGCGTGCGTAATCCCTGGGGGAGTAAGAGAACTTCTCCACGGAGGGCCGTGCCGAAAAGCCATAGCCTGGCCAATCGAAAGCGTGGACTTCATACTCATCTGCGAGAGCGAGGGAGATATCCTTCCAAGCATATAGGGTCTCTGGAAACCCGTGCAGGAAGAGAACGATCCCATTCGGATCTGCGTTCTGCGCCACCATTCTTCTCAGCGTGACATCGTTGTCGACTTCGAGAAAGCCGACGTGGAGTTTCTCTTCGCGCCCATGGTGCCCCCGTGGATCTGCCGGCGCGCTGGAAGCAACCGCTGCTCTGTGGGCGAGGGCGCCAAGCTGGGCTGCAGCCGCTGTCATGGTCGCGGCTCCGATGAGGCGGCGGCGATGTAAGTCGAATTGTTTCGGACCGTTTGTCATGATCACTCTCCTATTGCGTATGCAAGCTGCCTAGCAACACCGCTATCTTGACGGCTTGGCGATGTTCGTTTGGCCCTCTGCCTATTGTGGTTCGCCGCCACCAAAAGTTACGTCGATCAGACGACCATTGCTCGTTATGCGTTGTGAAGTGTTGTTAGTGTCCGTTCCCGCGTGGGCGGACGAGGCCAACCGGTTCTGGTTCGCCAGTGAGGCCTCAATGCGCGCTTGGGGACGGGCCCTTCGGCGGCGCGACCTTACGCATCAGCGGCACCATGACGAAAGCCAATGCGAAGCACGCCGCGATGACGAGGTACGCGTCGGCGAAGGCCTGGACCTGCGCTTCCCGAAACGCCAGAAGCCAAAGGTTCTTCAATGCGGCGGCTTGCGCCTGGACTGGGTCGCCCCAGGCTTGGTTATAGGCAGCGATTGCAGAGTTTAACAATTCCGTGACGTTCGAATTGACGGCACTCAGGTGGTCGGCATTCGTTGAAAGTGCAGGTTGGCCCGGTCATTGAGGACCGTGCCGCAGGCGGCGATGCCGATCGCGCCGCCAAGATTACGCATCAGGTTAAACAGTCCGCTTGCAGATTTCAGTCGCTCCGGCGGCAAGCTTCCCAAGGTGAGCGTCACGACCGGCGCGACGCAGAACTGTTGGGCGAAGCCACGAAACGCCTGCGGTATGAGCAGTTCACGCCAGCCCCAATCGTGGGTTACGGATGCGAGCAGCCACATCGCCACAGCAAAGCAGGCCAGCCCAAACATCATCAGCCAGCGAAGGTCGATCCGGTTGGCCACTGTGCTGTAAAAGACAACTGCGAAGATCTGGAACACACCGGCGGATAGCAATGCCGTTCCGATCTGCCAGGCATCGAAGCCGCGGATGCGACCGAGAAACAGCGGAGTAAGATAGGCCGTGCTGAAGAGTCCGAGACCGGTGACGAACGAGAACCAGCTGCCGAGCGCGAAATTGCGGATCTTCAAGGCTCGGAGATCAACCACCGGCTGAGAGTGGGTCAGGCTGCGGACGACGAATCCTGCGCCGGCCAGCAGTGAAATCCAGGCGCAATATCGAATGGTTTCGTCACTGAACCAGTCCCAGCGCGGTCCTTCTTCGAGAACGTATTCGAAGCATCCCAGGAATAGTGCCATGAGCACGATACCGAGATAGTCCGCACCCCTGAGCAGCGTCAGATCCGGCCGATCGATCTTGACTAGGACCGGTACCAGCACCGTCACGAGCAGGCCCGGCGCGACATTGATGTAAAAGAGCCCGTGCCAAGACCAGTTATCGGTGATCCATCCTCCGACGACGGGGCCGAATGTCGGTGCGAGCGAGGCCAAAGCGCCGACCAGGGACGCGGCCACCACCCGCTGCTTACCCTGGAAAAAGGTCAACGCGGAGGTGAACACCATTGGGATCATCGAGCCACCGAGAAAGCCCTGCAGCGCCCGGAACACGATCATTGATTGGATGTCCCAGGCATACGCGCAGAGCAGGCTCGCCAGGGTGAAGCCCGCGGCAGAGGCAGTGAACAACCAGCGGGTTGACATTACGCGGCTGAGCCAGCCGGACAGGGGAATCACGATGATCTCGGCGATTAGATAGGATGTTTGCACCCAGCCCACCTCATCTTGGCTGGCCGAGAGCCCACCACCGATTTCCTTGATCGACGCGGCGACAATTTGAATGTCAAGATAGGCGATGAAAAAGCCGACGCACATGATTCCGAGCGCCAGCACTTTGTGGCCGGTCGGAAGATCGAAGGGGGACGCCATTGGTGAGATGGGGGCCGCCTGCGCAAATGTCGCGACGGTGTTCATTGCAGCACCTCGGAATCACGCCGCGGGCGCCCGTCGACACGCGCAACGACCGAAAGTCCGGGCCGCAGCTTCACCCCCTGATCGTGTTGGTCGATCGCGATGCGCACCGGCACGCGCTGGACGATCTTGGTGAAGTTGCCGGTTGCGTTTTCTGGTGGGATCACGCTGAACTGGGCACCAGTGGCTGGTGCCACACTCACGACCCGGCCTCTTAGATGAGTGCCTGACAGCAAGTCGAGTGCAATGGTAACAGGCTGGCCCTCACGAATTTGGGCCAGTTGGCTCTTGAAATTGGCATCAACCCAAAGACCCTGGTTCGGCACGACTGATAGCAGCCTCGCTCCGGTGGTGGCATAAGAGCCCACCCGGGCGCCACGGTTGCCGATCACTCCGTCTATCGGTGATCGGATTTCCGTGTAGCCGACGTTTATCTGCGCAAGAGTGCGTTCGGCGAGAGCCTGGCCAAGCGCGGCGCGCGCCTGCCGCTTCTGAGCCTCGATGACGTCCAGGTTGCGCTCGGTCGCTTCGAGACCGGCATGCGCCTTCCAGTCGGCCGCTAAGGCCTTCTTATAGTCTGCATCCGCCTGCTGAAACCGCTGCAGGGAGGCGTTCTGTCCGTCAGACAATGTGCGATAGCGATCCGCGTCGAACTTGGCGCGCTCCACCTCGGCTGTCGTCGCAGAGATCTCCGCCTTGGCCTGTTCGATGGCCGCGTGCTGCAAGCGGACAGTCGCATCGAGGTTCGCAAGCGCCGCATTCTGCGCGTCGACGCTAGAATTTGCACGATCGAGCTGAGCGCGGTAGTCTCGGTCATCGAGCTTGATCAGAAGGTCTCCAGTCTTGACCTGCTGGTTGTCCGTGACCGCAACGGTTTGCACGAAGCCAGGGACCTTCGTGGCAAGCGTTGTCACTTCGGCGCCGACATACGCGTCATCTGTCGTTTCGATGAACCGGCCCTCCGTGAGCCAATACCAGCTGTAACAGACAGCGGCAGTGCCGATCAGCGCGGCACTTCCCACGAGGGCTGCGCGCTTGCTGACGCGCTTCAACCATCCGACTAGTTGCTTTTCGGCGAGTTTGGCGGGGATGGTACCGTGCATGGTCGTGATCCTTCAAGCAAGAGAACCGACTGGTTTTCGGCTGCTTAAGAACTAGCTTCTCCTCGCAGAGAACGCCCGTTACGAGTTGTGAGACGTTGTTAGGAGGCGGCGCTTAGCGAAATGTCGATGACCCGTCCGCCGCACCCCTCAATTTCAGGCCAGCTTCTATTAGGCGAGAACGCCCCAGCGGGGCTCCGCCAGCGAGCTCACATTCGCGCAACGTGCGCAAAAGTGCTTGTTGTGTGTTGCTAAGCGCTGTTGGTCCGAGTTTTGCGGGTGGTGAGACGTGCGTATCTCATTCGCGCGGGCACTGCCTGGACCTTCAGGGTTTTCCAAGCATCAGCTTGTACGTGCGCTCGCCCGCGCTCACGGCGACGACCATGCACCCCGCGGCAATTGATCTGCACTGCGGTGGATCTCTCACCACTACGTTGGGCTTAACGACCGCTCGCTTGCGGGGTAGCTCATTTCACATAATGATGCATTGGGCCGCTTACTTGGGGCTTGTCGGGCTCAGAACGAGCAGCGGTTTTCCCTTTTCGACGATGTAGGTGGCGAGCTCGGCGGCGGTGCCGCTGCCGACGTTTTTCACTGCATGAGGCGTTCCGGCCGGGATGAAGAGCGCTTCGCCGGCCCTCAGCGTTACCGGGGGTCTGCCATCGAGCGCGTATTCGAGCGAACCGTCGACCACGTAAACGACCTCTTCGCCCGGATGTGAGTGCTTCGGAAACGATATGCCCGGCCCAAACTCGATAAGCACCTGGTTCACCTCGCGCCCTGGTACGCTGAGATCGTGCCGCTGCAGGTCTGTGCGCTTGATACCCGGCTGCTGCGCTGAGGCTGTGTGCGTCAGCACGCTGGCGACGGTCAGTACCGCTGCTGTCAACGCTGTGATTTTTCTCACGTGAATCTCCTTTTTCGTCGTTTGAATTGCATCGAATGATTAAAGTGCAGGCCGGAGCGACCTGAACGCGGCGCGAAGCTCGGCCGCAAAAAGCGCAGGCTCCTCCCATGCCGCAAAGTGACCGCCTTTCTCGACCTCATTGAAGTAGATCAGATTCCGATAGGCGCGCCGGGCCCACGTCTCCGGAGCCCGATAGACCTCCACCGGAAAGACCGAGATCGCGACAGGGATCGAGATGTCCGCGGTCTTCTGCGCGGTCGAGAGAAGAACACTCTGGCCGCTTGTCTCCCAGTAGATGCGCGCCGATGCCGTTGCGGTATTCGTCAGCCAATACAGCGTGACGTTATCCAGCATGTCGTCTTTGCCGAGCAAGCGCTGCGGCTCGCCATTGTTATAATCGAACATCCAGGCAGCAAGGCCAGCGGGAGAATCCGCCAGGGCGTAGCCGATGGTCTGCGGCCGTGTGCCCATGATGGCAGCATATGCCCTGTACTTCTCGTTGAAGGTGCTGAGTGCGTTGAAGGCCGCGCGTTCTTTGTCGGAAAAATCGTGTGGGGCGGGTCCTCCGCCCGCGAGCGCGGCGGCCACCTCGGATGGAATGGTCGCCGGCAAGTTGATGTGGATGCCGAGCAGTCCAGGAGGCCCCTGACGCGCCATGGCGCTCGAAATGGGAGATCCCCAGTCGCCGCCTTGGGCGACGTAGTGAGTGTAACCGAGGCGCTTCATCAGCTCTGTCCAGGCTCGGCCGATCCGATCGGGATTCCAGCCAGTGGACGTGGGCTTTCCGGAAAGGCCAAAGCCTGGAATCGACGGCATGATGAGGTCGAAAGCGTCTTCCGGGCGTCCACCATAGGTCGTCGGATCGGTGAGCGGGCCGACAGTCTTGAGCAGCTCGAATACCGAACCGGGCCAGCCGTGAGTCATGATCAGGGGCAGGGCATTCGGAAGACCCGAGCGGATGTGGATGAAGTGAATGTTCACGCCATCGATCTTCGTCATGAATTGCGGAAGTGCGTTGAGCCTGGCCTCGGCCTTTCGCCAGTCGTAATCCGTGCCCCAATAGCGCATGAGCGCCTGCAATGCCGCGAGTTGTACGCCCTGCGATCCATCGTCTACCGTCTCCCCGTCGGGCCATCGCGTGGCGTTGATGCGCCGGCGGAGATCGAGAACAGCTTCTTCCGGAAAATGGACGCGGAAAGGTCGGATTTCAGGGCTCTGCTCTGAGTGACTGGTGGAAAGAGGGACAGGCTCGCGACGCCGGCAAGCGCTATCCCCTTTGCGGCGTTGCTCAGAATTGAGCGCCGCTGTTGATCGATGATCTGGGACTTTCGTGACGTAATCATCGGGCTCTCCTTCATCGAACGGTGCCTGCGTCTGCGGGAAAATCCTGCGCTTAGCCCTATGACTATGGATCAGGAGGCGGCCAATAGCTTGTTACGTCTTGTTAAGCGGCGTTGCATGGATCAGCGTGGGGCCGTGCCGCAGCCGCATTTCGCGTAGATTTGGGATATCCAGAGGCCCCTTCGTTGGCTAAGCTTGCTCTCAAGGGGGACGCGGCGTTTTTTTCGAGAGCAGTTTTGGCGATCGTATGGGTTCAGATGGCCGGGATTTTGTCGCAATCTGTTTCGAACGAGAGCGGCCGTCGTCGCGTGTTCCTGACATCCGCTGATCAAGGCGCTGCAGGTGGTCGCGCGTGACGGGACATGAAACACCAGATGCTTCGCGCATGAACCCCGCCGGGACGTCTCATGCGCCGGACGCTATCGCCTTTGGGCCGTTCACTCTCCACAACAGAACGCGATTGCTCGAAAAGGATGGCGTGCCGGTTAAGCTGGGCAGCCGAGCGCTTGATATCCTCCGGCTTTTGGTCGACCGAGCCGGCGACGTCGTCCCAAAGAGCGAACTGCTGGCTCACGCGTGGCCCGGCCTTGTTGTCGAGGAAATCAGCTTGCGCGTGCACATCGCCGAACTTCGCAAGGCGCTCGGTGACGGCAAGGCGGGCGCGCGCTTTATCACGAACGTGCCGAGCCGTGGCTATTGCTTTGTTGCTCCTGTGCAACGAAGCGTACCGGTACCGATACCAGCTTCCCTATTAGCGACCAGCACGCCTGACCAAGTGGCGCCGGTTTCACTGCCTCACCGTCTTGAGCGGATGGTGGGGCGCGAGGAGATTCTGCAGGAACTGTCGAGTTTGTTGCTGGATAAGCGCTTCGTCACTCTCAGGGGAGCCGGCGGTATCGGAAAAACCACAGTCGCAGTCGCGGTGGCACACGACATGTGGAGGGCGTTCGAGGGCCAGGTGCGTTTTCTCGATTTGGCCACTCTAAAAGATGCCGCGCTCGTCGCCAGCACAGTCGCATCGGCTCTGGGCCTCGTCGTGCACCATGCCGATCCAACCGACAGCATCATCAATTTTTTGCGCGATAATCGCCTGCTTCTCGTCCTCGACAGTTGCGAGCACGTCATCGAGGCCGTCGCAGGGCTTGCAGAGAGCATTTACGAGCAGGCTCCCGGCGTGAGCCTTCTGGCGACTAGCCGTGAATCATTGCTGGTCCAGGGAGAGCAGATCTTTGAACTCGTTCCCCTCCAAGGTCCCCCACAAGGAGCCGGGCTGAGCGCAAGTGAGGTGTTGAGCTATCCTGCGGCGCGCCTGTTTGTGGAACGAGCGGCGGCGGCCGGGCATCGTGCGGACATTTTGGACGAGGATGCAGATGTTCTGGCCGAGATCTGTGGCAAGCTCGACGG
Organism: Bradyrhizobium sp. 179; assembly: GCF_023073535.1. Lineage (NCBI taxonomy): Bacteria > Pseudomonadati > Pseudomonadota > Alphaproteobacteria > Hyphomicrobiales > Nitrobacteraceae > Bradyrhizobium > Bradyrhizobium sp. 179. The sequence continues at coordinate 34,757 of NZ_JADPJR010000067.1, forward strand.
CATCGCACTGGCGATCGAACTTGCCGCGGTTCGGGTTGGCGCGCACGGGCTGCGGGAGATCGCAAGCCTGCTCGACGGCCGGCTGAAGTTGGAGTGGCGCGGGCGGCGGACAGCACCTCCGCGGCAGCAGACGCTCGGAGCGGCGCTGGACTGGAGCTACGGTCTGATCAGCGAGAGCGAGCGGACCACACTTCGGCGTCTCGCCGTTTTCGCCGGACCGTTCACGCTGCAGGGTGCGGTGGCGGTCGCGGGCGAGGAGGGTGGACAGGCGGATCGCGTCGTCGCAATGGTTGAGCAGCTTCTCGCCAAGTCACTGGTTTCGGCCCGGCTTGAAGGCGCTTCCACCCGCTATCGCCTGCTGGACACCACCCGCGCCTATGCCATGCAGAAGCTCGCCGAGGCAGGTGAGGCAATGAGCATCGCCCGCCGACATGTCAAATATGTTCAGCACGCACTTGAGACGACCACGGCCGAATCGAGCGGTGGCGATCAGGTCGCCCGTTCGCAGGAGCGCGCAGGGCTGCTTGCCGATGCTCGCGCGGCCCTGAGCTGGGCTTACGCGAACGACGACGGCGGCGAACTGCGTGTGCCGCTGGCCGGCGCCTGCGCCAGATTGTTCGTCGAACTCAATCTGCTAAACGAGGGGCGGCTCTGGTCTAGCCGCGCGCTGACGATGCTCGACGACAAGACCCGCGGCAGCGCGTGGGAACTCGAACTTCAGGCGACTCTCGGACATGCCTTCATGTTTACCGAGTGCAATGGCGAGCAGGCCGAAGCCGCGCTCCGTCGCGGCCTGGATATCGCCGTAGCGCTGGGCGACAATTTCAGCAAGTTCAGGCTGCTGGCGCGGCTGAACATGTTCTATCGACGAACAGGTCAGTACCGCCATCTGCTTCCGATTGCCCTCGAGGCTGAGCGGGTCGCGCGAGCGATCGGCGACACCGCAGGGATCGCGGGGGCCAAGGCTCTGGTCGGCGTGTCTTACCATCTCATCGGCAACCAACCCGCCGCCCAGCTCCATCTGGACGAAGGCGTGTCGGGCGAGACGGCACTTCGCGAGGCGCAGCCCGGCCACTTCGCTTACTCAAGAACGCCGCAGATTCCGCTCGCACGCGTTTTGTGGCTGCGCGGCTTTCCAGACCGAGCGGTGGACTGCGTTGGCCCGCTGATTGCCGCGGCAGCGCCGCGGGACGCCGTGATGCATAGCATTGCGCTTTGCTGGTCCGCGTCTGTGTTCGGGTGGGTAGGTGACTGGGCCGCGGTCGAGTCGATGGCCAGTCGCCTGGCGGCTCATGCCCGTGCGCATGGACTGACGCCCTATCAAGCCGTCGCGGACGGCTTTCGTGCGCAGACGCTGATCGCCCGAGGGGAATTGAAGCCGGGAATCGAGCTGTTGCGGACCGTGCTACCACGCCTGCATGCGGATCGTTATGAACTCTATGCTTCCTCGTTTGTGGGGGAGTTATCCCAGGCATTGGCTGCCTCGGGCGAGCTGCCCGAAGGGCTGAAGATCCTCGGCCAGGCCATCGCACGCGTCGATACGGAAGGGGAAACCTTCGACACGCCCGAGCTTCTGCGCCTGCGCGGAGAGCTCGAAGTCGTCGGCGGGGACCTCAGGGCAGCGGAAGCAAGCCTGGCCGCCTCGGTTGCGCTGGCCGAACAGCAGGGGGCGCTGTCTTGGAAGTTGCGAACCGAGATGTCTCTTGCCCGGCTTCGACTCCAGCAAGGCGTCGCGAGACCGTTGGAGGGTCTTGCCGAGACTTATGCTCGCTTTTCAGAAGGCTTTGAGACCAACGACCTGAAAGCTGCTCGGCGCCTGCTGGAAGAGGCATCCTTTGACCCAACTGTTCAGCTGAAGCGAAAGTCGGAGAGGTCGATCGATACTAAGAGGGTATCGAGCACTGGCGCGAGATCTTCGTCACGCAGGTAGGCACGCCGCTTCGTTGGCATCTTGATCCCATCGACCCTGACCGGATCAGAAATGTACTGGGCGGCTGCAAACCCCCCCCGCGATTTCCACTCGATAATCGTGCCGGCGGACTAACATGTCCGGCCCGAAATAGAAGTCCTGCTCGGTGCCGTGGCTCGCGATCTCCGGAGGGAAGATGGCCCTCAATCCTCGCCACGTCTCCATTCCCTCGCGCCACGGATCGATCTCGCGGACCTTGAACCCGTCCGTTGCAAGCAGGAAGGGCGTGGTCAAGTAGGTCCAGAGCGCGTATCCATTGAAGTAGGCTCGGTGCAGTGGGTCCCAATGTGTCCGCATATCGTGTCGTGCAAACGATGCGCGGGGATGTCGTCGTTCGGCGATAACTCGTCCATCTTCTGCCTCGATCGCGATGCGCTCAGGAGTGAAGTCGGTGCGCTGGCCCGCCTTCCCGAAAGGCTCGACCGAAGCCCATTCGCGATGAAGATCGATCCGCATCGTGCGCGGGCTTCGATCCTGATCGATGCCCTTCAATGCCCACAGCTCGCCGCCGGTTACAATGGATGCAGCGAGGCTGCGCCGAGCCCTCCAGCGATCCAGGCCACCATGGGCCTGGATTGCGTCGCTCAATAGTGGAATCATTTCCCCTCCCACCTCAATGTCAATCGGCGTTCGACTGGGACCCCCTATCGGCATCCAAAAGGGACCCCTTTGATCGGCGTGCTCTGCTGGGAGCGCTCGGGTCGTCGGAGCTGGTC
>NZ_JADPJR010000130.1:0-243298 GCF_023073535.1 Bradyrhizobium sp. 179
AAAGATCCCACGGTCGGGACGAAGAGCTGGCCTGCAATCGAACAAAGAGCTGATCATAAATCTTGACACACCAAACCCCCATGTGAGCAATCCAGAATCCTTCCTTGGAGGCAGCCTGATTGCTTCGTCGCTTCGCTCCTCGCGATGATGAGGAGAGATTTTACGCCGGCGTCAGCTTCGCAACTTCCCCCTTCATGTCCTCCAGCACACCCGAGATCGCCGCGGTCAGTTCGTCGATTTGGGCCCTGGTGGCGATCAGCGGCGGGCAGATGGCGATGGCATCGAGCATGTTGCGGGAGATAACGCCGCGCTCCTGCAGCATGCGGCTGGCGATGCCGCCGACGGCGCCGGGCGTAGCGGCTGCGGTCTTGCGCTCCTTGTCGAGCACGAGCTCGAGGGCGGCAATCATGCCGACGCCGCGGACCTCGCCGACCAGCGGACCGCTGGCGAGCTCGCGCAGCTTGCCTTGCATGTAGCCGCCGAGTTCGGCAGCATGCGCGACCAGGCCGCGCTCCTCGATGATCTTCAAATTCTCAAGCGCAATCGCCGAGCCGACGGGATGACCGCCCGCGGTGAAGCCGTGGCCGAGCACGCCGATCTTGTTGCTCTCGTCGGCGATCGGCTCGAACATGCGGTCGTTCAGCAGGATCGCCGACAGCGGGAAATAGCTCGACGTGATCTGCTTGGACACCACGATCGCATCGGGCTTGATGCCGTAGGTCTCGCAGCCGAACATCTTGCCGGTGCGCCCAAATCCGCAGATCACCTCGTCGGCGACCAGCAGGATGTCGTACTTCTTCAAGACCTTCTGGATCTTGTCCCAATAGGTCGCCGGCGGAACGATGACGCCGCCCGCACCCATCACCGGCTCGCCGAAGAAAGCCGCGATCGTATCCGGGCCCTCCTTCTGGATCAGCGCGTCCAGTTCCTCGGCCCGGCGCGTCGCGAACGCCTCCTCGCTCTCGCCGGGTGCGCCGTCCTTGTAGAAATGCGGCGAGCCCGTGTGCAGGATGTTCGGCAGCGGCAGGTCGAACGAGCGGTGATTGTTCGGCAGGCCCGTGAGGCTGGCCGAGGCGATGGTGACGCCGTGATAGGCGCGCAGGCGGCTGATCACCTTCTTGCGCTGCGGCTGGCCCAGCGCGTTGGAGCGGTAGGCGATCAGCTTCAGCACCGTGTCGTTGGCTTCCGAGCCGGAATTGGTGAAGAACACCTTGCTCATCGGCACCGGCGCGAGCGCGACCAGCTTCTCGGCGAGATCGATCGAGGGCCCGTGCGATTTGGCCGAGAAAGTGTGATAGAACGGCAGCGCCTGCATCTGCTTGTGCGCGGCGTCGACCAGACGCTTCTCATTGAAGCCCAGCCCGACGCTCCACAGGCCGGCCATCGCCTCGAAATAGCGATTGCCCGCGGCATCGAACACGTAGGGACCCTCGCCGCGCTCGATCACGAGAGGACCGGCCTGCTGATGGGTGCGCGCGTTGGTGTAGGGATGGAGCTGGTAGGCCACATCCCGGGCCTCTTGCGAATTCGGCAGCATGGACATTTGCAGGGATCCCTAAAGTCGTGACGTCGCCAGCACAGCCAGCATCATCACTTGATGATCAAGTTACTTGGCTATTTCGATGAGACAAAGCTTGCAACGCCAATCCGTCGGCAGCAAGCGCTCAGCAGCGTTGCACAAAGCCGCATATCGGGATTGGGCGGCTTTTTAGGCCGCGTCGTCGTCATCCCCGTCTTCAGCGGTGGCGGCCTCCCTCACCTCGACGAGCGCCATCGAGAGCAGATAGACCGTCGTGGGCAAGCCGACGCGGCGCGCCGTCTCGACGGCACGCGACAAATCGCTTGCCAGCTCCTTGAGGTGTTCTCCCCGGGACAATGTCTCAACCCCACCCCGCCGATCGCGGCCGCCTACACCGCAACGGCGCCGCTGGTTCTGATCAGTTCGGCGCTGGAATGGATTTTAGCAAAATTCCCGATGACATTCACTACGGCACGCTTGTAGGCGGCGGCATCACCCGTGCCGGGCTGCCGGCAGGCCACGGCGTCAGTGATCACCTCGTAGCGATGGCTGCGGTGAAACCCGTCCACGGCGGTGGCCAGGATGGTCTCGTCCAGGGAAAATCCGGCCAGCACGCAGCGCACATTGTGGATATTGGACATAAAGTCCACAAACCGCGACGAGCTGTAGGCGGACGGCAGCGGATGCTCGAACATCATTTCTCCCGGACGCGGCTTTGCCTCCGCGATCCAATCGGTCAGCCTCGATGCCGGATTGAACCAGGCCGCCTGCGCGATGCGCTTCAAATGCATCACCGGCCAGAGATTGCTGCGCCACAGCGTCAGCAGTTCCAGGCAGCGTGCGGTGGCGGCATCGCCGCCGAGGATGACGTGGCGGCGCCCAGGGGTCAGATATTCGACCTGCAGGTCCGCGCAGACCAGGATCGGCGGATCATCGTGGATGGAAACCGGCATTGTCTTGCGCGCAGTTGCACCTAGCTCAGTGATCGGCGGCCGCGAGGTGCCGCAGCGGCGAGGTCACCGCCCGCCCCGCCGAGGCATCGAGCACGCCCGGCCGGTCCCAATCGCCTTCGGGCCGGATGATCACATAGGGATCGCTGTCCAGCGTGATGGCGTTCGGGCCCGGCTCGATCTCCAGCAGCATCTCGGTGTAGGAGAAATCGGAGAAGGTGATCTTGCGATTGTGGCCGAGCGGCTTGGCGCCGAAATGGGCCCAGAAATCCACCAGGCGGTCCTGCGCCTGGCCGTAAATCTTGCGGAAGCCCTTGCGCTTCACATAGTCGACGCTCGCCTGCACCAGCTTGAACGAGACGCGCGAGCGCCGGTACTGGTGACGCACCGCAAGCCGCTCCACCTTGGCGAAATCGCCGAAGAAGCGCACCCGCAGGCAGCCCGCGGGCTCACTACCGACGAAGCCGATGAAATGCGCGGCGACCATGTCGTTGCCGTCGAACTCCTCCTCGAACGGACAATTCTGCTCGGCGAGATAGACTGCGGAACGGATCGCGGTGACCAGCATGAGATCGCTGGGATCGCGCGCAAGGCGAATGGTAACGGCGCGGGAATCGGGCTTGGAGAGAGGAGTTCTAGTACCGTGCATCTGCAAAACTCCTTGCTTGGATGATCGCACCGGGCATGCGCATCGGCCGGCGATGCCAGGGGCGCTCGTAGCACCAGAGGTCGGGTTGGAAGCTCGGAACGGGGGCAAAGCCGGTCGCTCTCATGATGTCGCGTCCGGCCACGGTTGACGGCTGCGCATAGCAATCGGCGCCGCGAAACCTTAGCTGTCGCAGATGAGCCGCGGCCTTGCCGAGACCGGCGATGCCGCGCCCCGTCGCCGCGATCGCCCAGATGTAGATGGCCGCAACGTCGTCCTTCGCTGAAGCGAGATGGCGCGTCTCCGGTGCAGTCAGGCAGATCTCGTCGAGCAGCAGCGCATCGTGCCCGCGATCATTGAGGAACAGGAAGGCCATGCCGCCGAGCAGACGTCCTTTCCGGCTGAAAGTCAGGATGCTCTGAGGATCGAACGTGAGATATTTCGAAAGCTCCGCCGCCTCGATCCGCACGCCCGGCACCAGCCGATGCGCCATCTCCGAAAGCGCCGCGATTTCGGAAGATTGCGCACAACGGACATCGACGTCCGGACTCAGCGGCAGCGCATCGAAATCATGCCGTGCGTCAAACGAGCCCCTTTCCATACCGATATCGCCTCTCTATCGTTTGCCGCTTTCGTACCCCGCTATGAGGACGAGCTTAGCGGTTGGGGACCAAGAGTATGCAGCAGTTATTGCACCGGGGTGCTGCGATGATGCAGCACCGTGAAGAAGCCCTGGGCGCGTCCTGGGACGATTTGAAGCTGTTTTTAGCGTGCGCAAAATATAAAAGTTTTCGCAATGCAGCCGAAGAGCTCGGGCTCACCTCCACCACCTTGATGCGCAGGATCGACCGGCTCGAAGAGAGCATCGGCTGCAAGCTGTTCCTGCGCGACCAGAGCGGGCTCACGCTCAGCGATGAAGGCACCGCGATGATCGCCGACGTCGCGCATATGGAGCGTCACGCCTTCAACGTCTTCCGTCGCGCCTCGCGTTCGTCGAACGACACTGCCGGTACCGTGCGCGTCGCGGTGACGGAGGGGCCCGGCAATTTCTGGATTCTGCCGCGGCTGATCGATTTCCAGAAGACTTATCGCAAGATCACCGTCGATCTGCGCTGCGCGATGGAGCAGGCCGACGTCGCCCGCCTGGAATCCGACATCGCGATCCAGCTCGAGCCACCGACCAATCCGGATCTGATCGTCGCCAAGCTGGGCCGGCTGCACATCTATCCGTTCGTCTCCAAGGAGTACGAGAGCCTCTACGGCGTCCCGGCAACGCTCGCCGAACTCAAGAACCACCGCATCATCAAGCAGAGCGCGCCGCAAGTCGACGACGGCGCCTATGCCCGCGTGCTCGGGCTGACGTCGCTGGAGGGCATCGTCGGCATCAAGATCAACTCCTCGGTCGGCGCGCTCTATGCCGTCGAACGCGGCGCCGGCATCGGCTTCCTGCCGACGGTTTCGATCGCGCTTGGTGCGCCGCTCGTCGCCGTCGATCTCGGCGTCAGCCACCACGCCGATCTCTGGCTCACCTATCACAAGGAGTTCCGCACCTCCGAGCGGCACAAGATTGTGGTCGACTGGCTGAAGAAGATCTTCGATCCCAGGACCTATCCCTGCTTCCGCGACGAGTTCATCCATCCGAACGCGCTGGTGCCGATGATGACGGCCGCGCGCGACGGATTTGGGCTGACCGGCTATGTTGCGACAACACCCGCATAAACTTCAGCTCACCATTTGTATTCGAAGCCGACCGTGCCCTGGTGCGACGTGAGCTCGTTGCGGAGCTTGCCGTCGTAATTGACGTAGAGCCGCGCGACGCTGGTCAGGCTGAGCGAGGCCGAGGCGCCGGCATCCATGCCGTAGCGACTCTCGCCGATGCCGGGGACGACGATGCTCTGGGTGCCCAGGCTGACCTGGATCGATCCGAGGTCCTGGTGGAAATTGTCGACGAACTTGCCGTGGGCGGACAGGTCCAGGATCTTCTGGTCGATGACGAAATAGCGGCCGATCTCGGCCCCGATCATGATACGCGCACGCGACAGCGCTGTTGCGCCGACGTTGATCGGATCGAGGCCGCCGGCCTCCTGGAACGCCGCGCTGGTGGCACGCACATATTCGACCGCGCCCTTCGGCACGATGCGCATCTGGTCCTTGGTCCAGTAATAGCTGATCTCGGTCAGCGCGCCGTCGACCGCGGCGCTGTAGCCCGCCCGCGCAAGCCCAAGGCCGGTATCACGGCTGGAACGGACCTTGCCAAAGCCGTGCACCACCGCAAAGGCCCAGGTCCAGGGCCCCTTGTCGACGGAGCCATTGAAGCCGATTTGGGTGAGGTCGAGTGTCGCGGACTGGAGCGCCAGGGGCACGTCGATGTCGGTGTGGCTCTGGTCGACCGAAAAGCCGATACTGACACCCGGCGCGAGACGTGCGCCGATGCCGGCGACGCCGCCAAAGGTCTTGCGCTTGTCGCCGACGAAGTCTCCTTGCGCATCGGTGCGGACCGAGATGCCGTAGCCCTCGAACCAGGTGCGGTAGCGCGGATCTTCGGTGCTCGCCGATGCGCCGCCGCCGCCGGGATTGGTTCGCAACGCCCGGTTGAAGCCGCTCGATGCCTGGTTGCCGAGGCGCTCCAGGAAACCTGAGCCGAGATTGAGCGTGCTGTTGCCGGCCGACTGGTCATAATTGGCCGAGGTCGGCATCGGGACCGGGGTCGGCGACGGCGTGGGTGTCGGGGTCGGCGTCGGCGTTGGCGTGGGACTTTGCGCGAGGACGGGCGTAGCCGCCGACATCGTCACGATGAGCGCAAACGCCATAAGTGTGAAGGTCGTGGCGACCGCTGCCGCGAGCCGGCGGACACGGTTCAGCCCGATCGTCTGCCGTGTCCCTGGTGGCTGCGCAGTGCAGCGCATGACGACAAAACCCGAAGCAAATGGCGGCGCGCAAAAATGCAACATGAGCGGCACACCCATGAGCTGATTTGCGCCGAACTGTTACGGAGGGTCAACCAGCTGACGCCTCCAGATAAGGGGGATTGCTCCTGATTGTGGTTCCCCGGCCACAGGTCGAAATTGGGCCCGGGCACGTCCGGGGCGATCTTGAAATTCGTGCTCTGCTTGCTAACGCACGGTTTTCATGTTGCAATATTGGCCACAACGGAATTGGCCGCTGGCTGTGCGTTTCGCGACATTGAGACTCAAGACTCGACAGACTTTCGGAAGGCCGTTTGTGGCGTGGCACGCGAAAAAGCGGCCGCGTCTTTTTTCTATCTAGTGGAGGAGACTAGCGATGCCACAAAAGGGCACCGTCAAATGGTTCAACCCGACCAAGGGCTATGGGTTCATCAAGCCGAACGGCGGCGACAAGGACGTGTTCGTCCACATCTCCGCCGTCGAGCGCGCCGGACTCTCGACCCTCAACGAGAACCAGGTGGTTGAATACGACCTCGTGGAGAACCGCGGCAAATCATCCGCGGAGAACCTCAAGGTCTCCTGATGCCTCTCACGACACGCGAGAGATCATGACGTTGCCCCCGGCTCTGCCGGGGGATTTTGTTTGGGACACGTAATCGAACGGGTAGCGGGTGAGCCCGGGACCGTCTTTTACCCCACCACAGGCGCAATCAGAAAATTCTCCGACGCCGCGCTGCCCACCGTCCTGCACACATCACCCTCGATCCGGACCTTGCCGGTCGCGAGCAGCCGCAGCGCCTCGGGATAAATGCGGTGCTCGATTTCGAGGATGCGCTCGGACAGCGTATCCACCGTGTCGTGATCGCTGACCGGGACGGCGCCCTGCATCACGATCGGGCCTGCGTCGGTCTCTGGAATGACAAAGTGCACCGTCGCACCGGATAGCTTGACGCCGGCACGCAGGGCCTGGCCGTGCGGATCGAGACCGGGGAAGGACGGCAGCAGCGACGGATGGATGTTGAGCATCCGCCCGTACCAGGCCTTGGTGAAATCCGCCGTGAACAGGCGCATGAAGCCGCCCAGGCAAATCAGCTCGATGCCGTGCCGGTCGAGCGCGGCTTGCAATACTTTCTCGAAGCCGGCGCGATCCTTGCCGAACGGCTTGCTCTCGATCACCTCGGTCGTCACGCCGCTCGCCCTGGCCCGTTCCAGCCCCGGCGCACCGGTCTTGTTCGAGATCACCAGCGAAATCTCCGCCGGAAAATCCGCCGAGCTTGCTGCCTTGATCAGCGCGGCCATGTTGGAGCCGCGGCCGGAGATCAGGATGGCGACGCGGCGCTTCATCACAGCGCCAGGTCGAGATGGCCGTTATAGACGACGCGGTGCTCGCCCTCGGCGGGAATCACGGTGCCGAGCTGCGCCACGGTTTCGCCGGCATCGGTGAAGACCTCGACCACCTGGTCGACCTTGTCGGGCTCGACGATCGCGATCATGCCGATGCCGCAATTGAAGGTGCGCAGCATTTCGAGCTCGGTGATGCCAGCCTGCGCGGCCAGCCATTTGAACACCGGCAGCACCGGCAGGCGTGCGAGGTCAATGCCGACGCCGAGGTTCTTCGGCAGCACGCGCGGAATGTTGTCGGTGAAACCGCCGCCGGTGATGTGGGCTAGCCCCTTCACCGCGCCGGTCTCGCGGATCGCACGCAGGCAGGATTTGACGTAGAGCCGCGTTGGCGTCAGCAGCGCGCCGCCGAGCGTCATGACCGGCGCAAACGGCGCCTGCGCCTGAAAGCCGAGACCGGATTGTTCCACGATCTTGCGCACCAGCGAGAAGCCGTTGGAATGCACGCCCGACGACGCGAGCCCGATCACGGCGTCGCCTGCCGCGATGTCCGGGCGCGGCAGGAGCGTACCGCGTTCGGCGGCGCCGACTGCAAAGCCGCCGAGGTCGTAATCGCCGTCTTTGTAGAGGCCGGGCATCTCGGCCGTTTCGCCGCCGATCAAGGCGCAGCCGGATTCGCGGCAGCCCTCCGCAACACCCGCGACGATCGCGGCGGTGGCCTCCGGATCGAGCTTGCCGCAGGCGAAATAGTCCAGGAAGAACAGCGGCTCGGCGCCCTGGACCACGAGGTCGTTGACGCTCATTGCGACAAGATCGATCCCGATGCCGCCATGCAGCCCGGTCTCGATCGCGATTTTGACCTTGGTGCCGACGCCATCGGTGGCGGCGACCAGGACGGGGTCCTTGAAACCGGCCGCCTTGAGATCGAACAGGCCGCCGAAACCGCCGATCTCGGCGTCGGCGCCGGGCCGCGCGGTGGCGCGCACCATCGGCTTGATCAGGTCGACGAGACGGTTGCCCGCGTCGATATCGACGCCTGAATCGGCGTAAGTGAGGCCGTTTTTGCGGTCGGTCATGCCCGATTTCCAGTGGGTTTGCGGCTGGTTACGTCGAATTCCGGGGACACGCAATGGCAAGCGTAGCGCCCCGCGCTATAGTATGTAGATATCAACCGGTTCAGCCTCCCTAGGGGCCGGATCCGAGGTCAGGCCGGGTGCCGGGAAGCGCCGCGTGAGTATTCCGAATATCATTACCCTGGGCCGCATCATGCTGGTCCCGATCATCGTCTGGGCCATCGTGTCGAGCCAAATGGAGGTGGCGTTCGCGGTCTTCCTGATCGCCGGTATCAGCGATGCCGTGGACGGTTTCCTGGCCAAGCGGTTCAACATGGCGAGTGAGCTCGGCGCCCTGCTCGATCCGCTCGCGGACAAGGCGCTGCTGGTCTCGATCTACATGGCGCTCGGCATCTGGGGGGCGATTCCGCGCTGGATCGTCATCCTGGTGGTCTCGCGCGACATCATGATCGTCACCGCCGTGATCGTATCCTGGCTGTTCGACCGGCCGGTCGAGATGAAGCCATCAAAGGTGTCCAAGCTCAATACTGTGGCACAAGTGGCATTCGCGGCGCTGGTGCTGGCGGCGCTTGCCTTCGGCTTCAAGCCGGCACCCTATGACATGATCCTGATGGGCCTCGTCGCGGTATTCACGCTCTCCTCGGTGTCGCTCTATCTCGTCGAGTGGCTGCGGCACATGAGCACGATTGAGGCCAAATGAGTGGATGTGGCCCCGCAAAAGGCCAACTCCCGCTCGAAAGTCGAATCTTTTCAGACGAGGCCGGGACGCCGGCACGGAGCAAGGCAAGCGTGGCAGGCCGCGTTCATCCCCGACAATTGGCGTTTTCGCTGCCGCATGCGGAAAGCCTCAGCCGGGACAATTTCCTTGAGGGTCCCGCCAACGCGGTCGGTCTAGGCCTGATCGACGCCTGGCCGGAATGGCCGAACCGGATCATGTGGTTGACCGGCCCCGAAGGCAGCGGCAAGAGCCATCTCGCCGCGATCTGGGCCGAGGTATCAGGCGCCCGCTCGACCACGGCCGATGCGCTGACCGCCGCCGCGGTCCCGGGCGCGCTCGCGACCGGAGCGCTGGTGGTCGAAGATCTCAAGGCAAAAGAGTTTGACGAGCGCGCCCTCTTCCACCTGATGAATCTCGCCCGCGAGGATGGCGCCTACGTCCTCTTCACCGGGCGCGAGGTACCCGCATCGCTCGAGATCGAGCTTCGCGACCTGCGCTCGCGTCTGCGCGCCGTGCCGGTGGTCGCGTTGCTGTCGCCGGACGACCAGCTTTTCCGCGGCCTGATCGTCAAATTCTGCGCTGACCGCCAGCTCACGGTGGATGAGAGCGTCGTCAGCTACCTCGCGACCCGGCTGGAGCGATCCTCGGCCGCCGCCCGGCGGGCGGTAGAATTGCTCGACAGCGAGGCCCTGCGGCTTGGCCGCCCCGTCACCCGGGCGCTGGCGGCTGAGCTGCTTCGGGACGTCTGACCCGTCCGCCGGCACCAGCCGCTTGACGCGGTGGAACGGCGGAACATCAATGTCATCGAGATGAATACGCCGGTAGCGTTACAACCCGACGATGGCCAAATCATCCTTTTGGACCGCTGGCGAGTTAGGTTATCGGCAACGTCATCGAAACGTCATCGCTCTAACACATGCTCCCGCCGATTTTGCGCGTAAGTCGCAATTGGGGTGAACTGGATGGATCGACTTCTCATGGACTCTGCGCAAGCTGTTGAAATCAAAGAAAAAGCCCCGGAAACGGAGAGCCTGCCGGCGATCGCTTCGAGCCCCGAACGGTTCATCAACCGCGAGCTGTCCTGGCTGCATTTCAACCGCCGCGTCTTGGAGGAATCGGTCAATCCCAGCCATCCCATGCTGGAGCGGGTGCGATTCCTGTCGATCTCGGCAAACAATCTCGACGAGTTCTTCATGGTCCGCGTCGCCGGCATCAAGGCCCAGGTACGCGAGGGCATTGCCGAGCGCAGCCCAGACGGTCTGACCCCGTCGGAGCAGCTTGCGTTGATCAATCGCACCGTCTCCCAACTTGCCTCCGACCAGCAGGCGATCTGGCGCGACCTGCGCGGCACGCTCGCCGAGGTCGGCATCGTCCTGGTCGACGGCAAGGACGTCACCAAGCCGGAACGGAGCTGGATCGAGGACTACTTCCTCAACAACGTGTTCCCGCTGCTGACGCCGCTCGCAATCGATCCGGCCCACCCCTTCCCGTTCATTCCGAGCCTCGGCTTCACCATCGCGCTCCAGCTCACGCGCGCTGCCGACGGCAAGCAGATGAACGCCCTGATCCGCATGCCCGGCAAGATCGACCGCTTCATCCGCCTGCCGGCCGAAGGCAAGGCCGTCCGGCTGATTTCGCTGGAACAGGCAACCGCCCTGTTCATCAATCGTCTCTTCCCCGGCTACAATCTGCACGGCCAGGGCGCTTTCCGCATCATCCGCGACTCCGAGCTCGAAATCGAGGAAGAGGCCGAAGACCTGGTCCGCCTGTTCGAGACTGCGCTGAAGCGGCGGCGGCGCGGGTCGGTGATCCGTCTCGAGATCGACGCCAAGATGCCGGAGCAGCTGCGCAGCTTCGTGCAGCATGCGCTGTCGACGGCTGACGACGAGGTGTTTCTGGTCGACGGCGTGCTCGCCATGAACGAGCTTTCGCAGCTCACTCGTCTCGACCGTCCCGACCTCGAATTCACCCCTTACGTGCCTCGCCATCCCGAGCGGGTGCGCGAGCATGCCGGCGACGTCTTCGCTGCGATCCGGCAGAAGGATCTCATCGTCCATCACCCCTACGAGTCCTTCGACGTGGTGGTGCAGTTTCTGCAGCAGGCCGCGCGCGACCCAGATGTAGTCGCGATCAAGCAGACGCTCTACCGCACCTCCAACAACTCGCCGATCGTGCGCGCGCTCGCCGAAGCCGCCGAGGCCGGCAAGTCGGTCACGGCGCTGATCGAGCTGAAGGCGCGCTTCGACGAAGAGGCCAACATCCGCTGGGCGCGCGACCTCGAGCGCGCCGGCGTGCAGGTCGTCTACGGCTTTCTCGAACTGAAGACGCACGCAAAGCTCTCGATGGTGGTGCGCCGCGAGGGCGGCAGCCTCACGACTTACGTGCATACCGGCACCGGCAATTATCACTCGGTGACCGCGCGCATCTACACCGACCTCTCCTACTTCACATCGGACCCGACCATCGGCCGCGACGCGGCTCGCGTGTTCAATTTCATCACGGGCTATGCCGCGCCGAGCGATCTGGAGAAGATGGCGGTGTCGCCATTGACCTTGCGCAAGCGCATCATCGAGCACATCCAGGGCGAGACCGCGCATGCACGGCACGGCCGGCACGGCGCGGTCTGGATGAAGATGAACGCGCTGGTCGACCCCGACATCATCGACGCGCTCTACGAGGCCTCGCAGGCCGGCGTCCAGGTCGAGCTCGTCGTGCGCGGCATCTGCTGTCTCAGGCCCGGAATTCCCGGTCTGTCGGAGAACATCCGCGTCAAGTCGATCATCGGACGTTTCCTGGAACACGGCCGAATCTACTGCTTCGGCATGGGCCAAGGCCTGCCGAGCGCAAAAGCGGCTGTGTATATCTCCTCGGCCGACATGATGCCGCGCAACCTCGACCGCCGCGTCGAGGTGCTGTGTCCGCTGCAAAATCCCACGGTGCATCAGCAGGTTCTCGAACAGATCATGGTCGCGAACCTGAAGGACAATGAGCAGAGCTGGCAATTGTTGCCGGACGGGTCCTCAACGCGTATGAAAGCCGCGAAGGGCGACGAGCCTTTCAACGTCCACAACTACTTCATGACGAATCCGAGTCTGTCTGGCCGTGGAAAGTCGCTCAAGGAATCCTCGCCGCGCCGTCTCACGCGGCGCAATGAACGTCATCAATCCTGATCCCGGATTCTCAACGTGAAGCAGCCGCGCAAGCGCGGCTCGAGCGTCGCGGTCATCGACATCGGTTCGAACTCGGTCCGCCTCGTCGTCTATGAGGCGCTGGCGCGCAGCCTCATTCCGATCTTCAACGAGAAGACGCTGTGCGGCCTCGGGCGCGAGGTGCAGAGCACGGGCCTGCTCGCGCCCGACGCCGTCGACAAGGCGCTGACCTCGCTGAAGCGGTTCCGCGCCCTGTGCCGCGTGATGCAGGTCGGACACGTGTTCGCGATTGCGACGGCCGCCTGCCGCGACGCCTCCAACGGTCCCGACTTCATCGCGAAGGCCGAGCGCATCTGCGCCGTGAAGATCGAGATCCTGTCGGGCCCGCGCGAAGCGCGGCTGTCGGCGCTCGGCGTGATCTCCGGCGTCCATCATCCCGACGGCATCGTCGGCGATCTCGGCGGCGGCTCGCTCGAGCTGATCGACGTGCGCAGGAACAGCGTGCGCAGCGGCGTGACGCTGCCGCTCGGTGGCCTCGCGCTCCAGGACCTCGCACACAAATCGCTCAAGCGCGCCGACCGCATCGTGCGCGAGGCGCTCGACGAGGTGCCGCAGCTCGCCGCGGGCCGCGGCCGCACTTTCTACGCGGTCGGCGGCACCTGGCGTGCGCTCGCGCGTATCCACATCATCCAGAGCGGCTATTCGCTCCAGGTGATGCACGGCTATTCGATTTCGGCGGCCGAGGCGCTCGACTTCTCGCGGCGTCTGCGCCGGCTTGCGGCCGCCGACATGCTGGCCGATATCGAGGTCGTTGCTGATGCACGCCGCCCCCTCCTCACCTATGCCGCCCTTGTGCTCGAGCACATCATCCGCGTGGCGAAGCCGAAAACCATCGTGTTCTCGACCTTCGGCGTGCGCGAGGGTTTGTTGCACGAGAAGCTCTCGGATTCCGAACGCAACAAGGACGGGCTGATCTGCGCCGCAGAGGAGCTCAACCAGCTGCTGTCGCGCTCGGCGAAGCATGCCCGCGAGCTGATCGCCTGGACCGACCGCCTTGCGCGCGTCGTGAAGCTGCGAGAGACCGAAGAGGACCGCCGCCTGCGCCACACCGCGTGCCTGCTCTCCGACATCGGCTGGCGCGTGCACCCCGATCATCGCGGCGAGCAGACGCTGAGCCTCGTCGTTAATGGCAATTTCGGCGCGATCACCCATACCGAACGCGCCTTCGTCGGCTTGTCGGTGTTCTATCGCTATGCGGGCCTGAGCGAGGAGAACCAGCCGCCGGCTACCATGCAGGGCCTGCTGACGCCGGCGCAGCTCGAGCGCGCCCGCCTCCTGGGAGCAGCGTTCCGCGTCGCGCACCTGATTTCGGCGGCGCGGCCGGGCGTGCTACCCGCCACGCATTTCCGCAGCCAGAGCCGCAAGCTGATGCTGGTGTTCGAACACCGCCTCGGCGACCTCGTCGCCGACCGCGTCGGCAGCCGCTTCCGCCAGCTCGCCCGCCTGATTGGCCGCGCCGGCTCGATCGTCCGGCGCTAAAAACTATTCGACCGAGGCCTTGGCGTGGCGCTCCGAGGATTCGAGCGCGGCCGCGCCCAGGCTGCGCCGGCGCCAGATGGTGCCGACGACCAGCACGACGACGACGCCGAGAAGCGCGCAGAGATATTCGCCGCCTCCGCCGCCATGGGTGAATTGCGGCGGGATGCGAAGTGCGCCGAGCATGCTGTCCAGCGAGGCGCCGAGCGGGCCATCGAACAGCGTGTGCAGCTTCGGCGCGACGCCAGGATCGGTCGCGATCACTTCTCCTGAGATCCAGCCGAGCAGCGCAGCACCAGCCCAGACCAGGACCGGCAGCTTTGCGAGCAGCGCCATGATCAGCGCTGCACCGGCGACAATCAGCGGCACGCTGATGGCGAGGCCGAGGATCAGCAGCGGCACGCTGCCATTGGCCGCGGCAGCGACCGCAATAACGTTGTCGAGGCTCATGATGATGTCGGCGACCACGACGATCTGAATGGCCTGCAACAGATGCGAGGCCGACTCGACGTCATCCTCGTCCTCGTTTTCCGGCACCAGGAGCTTTGCCGCGATCACGATCAGCGCAAGGCCGCCGACGAGCTTGAGATACGGCAGCACCATCAGCGTCGCGACGATGCCAGTGAAGATGATCCGCAGCAACACCGCTGCGCCGGCACCGAAGATCATGCCCCACAGCCGATGCCGCGGGTTGAGGCCGCGGCAAGCGAGCGCGATCACCAGCGCGTTGTCGCCGGAGAGCAGGATATTGATCCAGATGATCTTGCCAACCGCGATCCAGAAAGTCGGCGCAGCCATCTCGTTGCGGAACTGGGTGAAGAATGCCCCGATCGTAGCGGGATCGAAGATCTGCCAGAGCCAGTCCACAATGAGTCCTTTCGCCCGTCTAACCTATCGGCTGATGGATCAGCCGACGATCTCGTTGCCCGAGAAGAACTGCGCGATCTCGATCGCTGCCGTCTCCGGCGCATCCGAGCCGTGCACCGAATTCTCGCCGATCGACTTGGCGTAGAGCTTGCGGACGGTGCCCTCGGCAGCCTTGGCCGGATCGGTCGCGCCCATCACCTCGCGGTATTTGGCGATCGCGCCCTCGCCTTCCAGCACCTGCACCACGACCGGGCCCGAGGTCATGAAGTCGACGAGCTCGCCGAAGAACGGGCGCGCCTTGTGCACGGCATAGAAGGTCTCGGCCTGCTCCTTGGTCATGCGGATGCGCTTCTGTGCGACGATGCGCAGGCCCGCCTTCTCGATCACGGCGTTGACCGCGCCGGTCAGGTTACGCTCGGTCGCGTCGGGCTTGATGATCGAGAAAGTGCGTTCGATGGCCATAAATCTTGTCCTCGGGGAGAATGCGGGGGTTCGCAGTTGCGGGGCTTATATCGGCGCCGTTGCCGGACGGCAAGCGACCGGCGAAACAGCCGCACAGGCGCTTCGCCGCAGGACTCGCAACCCGCGATTCAACATGGATTACAACGATTTCACCCAGATGAACCGAATCTGAAACCCGCATCAGGTTTCGGTTCAGCTTCGCGGGCGTAAGGTCGGGTCTATCGAAACCGAAGCCTGACATTGAGGCAGAGCGTTTCGGCGGCGTTTCCATCGGCGCGATAGCCCCGCGCCGGCAATTGTTGAGGAGATCACCATGTTGAGGAAACTTTCGCTTGCCGCCGTCGCCGCGGTCGCGCTCGGTGCCGCGCTGGCGCCGACCTCCGCTTCCGCCCACTGGCATGGCGGCTGGCACGGCGGAGGCTGGCACGGCGGCGGCTGGCACCGCGGCTGGGGCGGACCGCGCTTCTATGTCGGCGGTCCCGTCTTCTACGGTTATGGCGGCTGCTACGTGCGCCGGCTAGTCCCGACCCCCTGGGGACCCCGCTGGCGGCTGATCAACCGCTGCTACTGAGCCCGACAGCACCTTCCGCAAGCACCTTCCTGAACAAAGGGGTTACCTACGCCCCCAAGGTAACCCTTCAGGAGAGGCCCCGGCGTCCGCGCCGGGGCCTTTTATTTGGGCGGACATGACTGCCATAATACAATTTTGACGAGAATCCCGGGGATTCCCCGCGGGCAGCGAAACCATTTTGGGGGCAATGACTTGGTACCGTGTCCTTACTCTGAGAATACGGAACCGCGCGATGGCTGGCCTTCTTGCCAATGACAGCGAACAGATCGATCGGCGCACCAGCCGCTCGATTCGCGATGCCGTGGGCGAACGGCTTCAGCAGAGTCTGCGCCCCGATCCCCGCCTCCCGACGCACCTCGAGAAGTTGCTCAACGAATTGAGGCAGCGCGAGCGCGAATCGCACTGACGGGAGCATGATCGGAAAAGTGTGAAGCGGTTTTCCGAAAATCACGCTCGAACGACAAGATTGGAAAAACGGGTTGCGTTCGACGCGCCCTGCGGTGACAAGGCCGCATGCTGTCCATCACCGATCTCTCCGTCCGCCTCGCCGGACGCCTTCTGATTGACCAGAGTTCCGTGCAGATCACGCCCGGGTCCCGCGTCGGCCTGGTCGGGCGCAACGGCACCGGCAAGTCGACCCTGTTTAAGGTGATCCGCGGCGAACTCGCGGCCGAGCACGGCTCGGTGACGCTGCCGCCGCGCTGGCGCGTCGGCAGCCTGGCGCAGGAGGCGCCGAACGGCCCCGAGAGCCTGATCTCGGTCGTGCTCAGGGCCGATCTCGAACGCGACGCGCTGCTCGCCGAGGCTGAGCGCGCGACCGATCCGCACCGGATCGCCGAGATCCAGACCCGCCTCGTCGACATCGACGCGCATTCGGCGCCGAGCCGTGCAGCCGCGATCCTCTCCGGCCTCGGCTTCTCCGCCGCCGATCAGCTGCGCCCCTGCGCCGAGTTCTCCGGCGGCTGGCGCATGCGCGTCGCGCTCGCCGCGACGCTGTTCGCGGCGCCCGACCTGTTGCTGCTCGACGAGCCCACCAACTATCTCGATCTCGAAGGCACGCTGTGGTTGGAGGATCACCTCGCGCATTATCCGCGAACGGTGATCGTGATCAGCCACGACCGCGACCTCCTGGACAGCTCGGTCGACCAGATCCTGCATCTGGAGCGCGGCAAGCTCACGCTCTACAAGGGCACCTATTCCTCGTTCGAGGAGCAGCGCGCCGCGCGCGAATTGCTCGATGCCAAGCAGGTCAAGCGCCAGGAGGCCGAACGGGCACGGCTGCAAGCCTTCGTCGACCGCTTTAAGGCCAAGGCCTCCAAGGCGCGGCAGGCGCAGTCCCGCGTCAAGATGCTGGAGCGGCTGAAGCCGATCACGGCGCTGGTCACCGAGGACGTGCGCGAGATCAGCTTTCCGGCGCCGGAGAAGATCCTATCCCCGCCGATCATCGCCGTCGACAACGTCTCGGTCGGCTACGATCCGGAAACGCCTGTGCTGAGCCGCGTCACCTTACGCATCGACAATGACGACCGCATCGCGCTGCTCGGCGCCAACGGCAATGGCAAGTCGACGCTGGTCAAGCTGCTCGCCGGACGGCTCGCTCCGTTCTCTGGCAGAGTGACCCGCGCGGACAAGCTGTCGATCGCCTATTTCGCCCAGCACCAGCTCGACGAGCTGAACGAGGACGCCTCCGCCTACGACCATGTGCGCAAGCTGATGGGCGATGCGCCGGAAGCCAAGGTGCGCGCCCGCGCCGGCGCGATCGGCTTTTCCGGCAAGGCCGCCGACACCATAGTCGGAAAACTGTCGGGCGGCGAGAAGGCACGGCTGCTGCTGGGGCTAGCGACCTTCTTCGGCCCCAACATGATCATTTTGGACGAGCCGACCAATCATCTCGACATCGACAGCCGCGCCGCGCTCGCGGAGGCGATCAACGAGTTTCCCGGCGCTGTGATCATGGTTTCGCACGACCGCTACCTGATCGAGGCCTGCGCCGAGCGGCTCTGGATCGTCGCCAACCGCACCGTGACCAATTACGACGGCGACCTCGACGAGTACCGCCGCCTGGTGCTGTCCGCGCGCAACGCGGAAGCGCCGCGCGAGCGCAGCGTCGCGAGCGAGAAGCCGCAGCGCGTGAGGTCGGACAATCGCGGCTCGCTGAAGAAGCGCATCGCGGAAGCCGAAGCCGAGATCGCCCGCGTGAGCGAGATCATCAGCAAGATCGACACTGCGCTGGCGCTGCCCGACATCTTCACCCGCGACCCCAAGCAGGCTGCGCAACTGTCGAAGGCTCGCGCGAACGCGGCCGACGCATTGGCGCGCGCGGAGGAGCAATGGCTCGAGGCGAGCACGCAATATAATGAGGCGGCGGGGTAACGCCGAAAGGCCCCCTCATCAAAATAGTGAAAACAACCCCATGCACAGTACCGGTATGTAAATACCCGGAAATGAGCCATTGCACTGGATGGTCTTTTGCCGCGCGGTTGGCGCCGCCCGGCGGCGGCACCATTGTGCTGGGATGACTCAGTCGGCGTATTGGCCGGCTGCCTTGATGATCGGCGCCCAGCGGTCGATCTCGCTCGTCAGCATCGCACCCAAGGCCTCGGGCGTCGCCTTGTCCTGCGGGACAGGCTCGGTGTTGATGTCGTTGAACCGGGCGATCAGCGTCGGATCCTTGAGCGCCGTCTGGAGCGCCGCCGCCAGCTTTTGAACGATCGCCGGCGGCGTGCCCTTGGGGGCATAGATGCCGTGCCAGACGCCGAGCTCGAAACCTTTGAGGCCGGCCTCGTCGGCCGTCGGCAGATCGGGCAGACTCTTCAGCCGCTCCTTGGTGGTGATCGCATAGGCCTTGACCTGCTTGGCCGTGATCGGTCCGGTGGTGTTCGTCGCCTGGTCGCAGGTGAGATCGATCTGCCTGCCGAGCAGGTCGTTCATGATGGGCCCGTTGCCCTTGTAGGGCACCGTGGTGAGCTGCTTCTGGATCGCCGTCATGAACAGCATGCCGCAGAGATGCGACGCCGCGCCGAGCCCGGCATTGGCGTAGGTCAACTTGTCGCCCTGCTGCTGAGCATAGGCGACCAGGTCCTTGAGCGTGTCGGCCGGGAAATCCGGACGCGCGATGATGGTCATCGGCGCGTTGGTCACAAGTCCGATCGGCGCAAAAGCTGTCTTCGTGTCATAGCTCAAATTGCGGTAGAGCGTCGCGGCGGTCGAGATGCCGACGTGATGGATCAAGAGCGTATACCCGTCCGGCTGGGCGCGCGCGGCGCGGGTCGTGCCGATGGTGCCGCCGGCGCCGGTCGCGTTCTCGACGATGACCTGCTGTCCCAGGGATTTCGTCATGCCTGCCGCGGTCAGGCGCGCGATGGTGTCGGTCGGTCCGCCGGCGGCGAAGGGCACCAGGATGGTGATGGGCCTCGCCGGATAGTCCTGGGCGACCGCCGCGCCGAGCGGCAGAAGCAGAGCCGATATGAAGGCAATGAACCGCATAGTCTCCTCCAAATTCTTGTAGCTCCATATGAGCGTATTCGTGGCGGCAAGACCATCAGGAAAGCAGGTTCAACAGCCATGTCCCGATCACGATGATGACGCACCGCCGACGCGCGTGCCCCGCTCGCCGAGCGTTACGTCTGCTCCTCGGTCTCGCTCTCGAGCTTCTTGCGTAGTGCCGCGACGATGCGATGGACGGTTTGCAGGTCCTTCACCGCAAGCCCTTCCGAAAGGCTGTTGACCCACGGTGCCTGCAAAGCCATCGCGGCATCGAAAGCGCGCCGTCCCTTGTCGGTGAGAACGACAAGCTGCGCTCGGCGGTGATGCGGGTTGGCTTCGAAGGCGACAAGGCCGTCCGCGTGCAGGTCGTTGACGATCCGCTGTACATTTTGGCGGTTGGCGCCCAGATCGCGGGCGAGCCAAGCCACCGGTTGGGGACGCTCCGCCTGCACAATGGCGCCCAGTATCTGCCAACGGGCGCTCGTAAGTCCGAGCCGGGCCACCAGACGGTCACCCGCGGTCAAGAGCAGGCTGTTCAGCCGGAACAAGTCAAGCATGAGCTTGGTCAAGGCATCGCCGGCCGACGTTCGCTGCGATTTCAACATATCGTCACCATAGACCGTATTGACATCATAATGTCAATTTGACATCCTATCCATAGTACCACACTGACATCATACAACCCAGTTGCCGGAGGCCTTCATGTCGCTGCTACGCCCGCTGGACCCTTCTTTTCCGATCGACCGTCAACTCGGCATCGATGCCGGCCCCGTCGTCCTGGTGAATGTCTTCACCCTCGACAAGGCCGATGAGCAAACCTTCCTCGAGGTCTGGCAGGACGATGCGGTCTTCATGAAGCGGCAGCCCGGCTTCATTGCCACTCAGCTTCATCGCGCGATCGGCGAGAGTCCGACCTATCTGAACTACGCTGTCTGGGAATCGACTGCCCACTTCAGGGCTGCGTTCACGCACCCCGAATTCAAATCAAAGATCGGGGCCTATCCCGCGTCGGCAGTCGCTTCTCCGCATCTGTTCCAGAAGGTCGCGGTGGCAGGCGTCTGCACGGCGTAATCCGCCTCGCGAGCATTCGCGGATGGAGCCGGCAATCAGACCGAAAAGGCGATCAACTTCTTCGGCGCATATGTTCAGCCGAGACGGATGGCAAGAGCCAGCAATGGGACTTCAAATTCAACGGCTTCCTGCCGCATTCATCGGAGCGTTCAGATCGAACGCTTAGACACAGAGAGCAACAGCGACCGCAAGCGTCGGCTCTCCGGAAAACAAGTCATGTCACGCGGCTGCGCTTATGCCGACTTCTTCTTCGGCTTCGGCTTGGTGGCCTTCGGCACCGGCTGCGGCTCGGGATTACCCTCGATCGAGGACAAGCGTCCGGCGGTGAACGTATAGATCCCCGCTCGCGGACCGGTCGTCCAGGTCACCACGGCAACGCGGCGGCCGATGGCGTCGTTGGAGAGATTGACCGACGAAGGCGCGCCGATGCCGCGCACCACGTCGCATTCGGTATGGCCAAGCGCGACCGTGCCGCCCGTCGGCGCGGACGCCGTGCTCGATGCATTGGCATCTGCCGGCCCGGGAGGCGGCGCCATGCCGGGACAGGCACCGTCGGCACTGACGAGATCCTCGGCTCCCACCGGTTTATCAGGCGTGAGTGGCGGCGATTCGATCGAGATGTTCTTGATGAAGAGACGGCCGGGCTTCTGGAACCATTCTGCGTCCTTCGACAACAGATCAGTCCCGCCAGAGCAGCCCGCGACCAGCGGTGCTACGGCAGCCAACGCAATCATGAGCGAGCCGGGAAGCTTTTGATGTCGCACGATAAACTAATTCCCCGCGTGAAGGACCAGCCCTAAACGATTGTCCCAACATCCCTTTGCGGCACGAAGGTGACCGAAGCCAGCATCGTTCGAAAAGTGCAAATTATCATTAATTGCGAGCAGTCTTTAACTCCGCTTCTGCCACCGGCCCCGCTCGTCGGCCTGCCAATAGGTGACATCAAATCCCCGCGCCTTGCAATCGGCCCAGGCACTGCGGGCGAGCGCAAGCGCGTCCGGATCGTCCCCGTTGAACAACAACACCATGCGCTCGTAGCCCTCCGCGTCCTGCGGCAGCGCGGCGTTGTCGACCAGAAAGCGGACATTGGCGCCGTTCGGATTGTCCGCCTCGATCGCCAGCACGATCGGCTGGTCGACGGCATCGTTCACGCGCCATGTCGCGTGCGGCAGGAAGGAATCGTCGCGATAGGTCCACAAATGCGCGTCCAGCGCATCGGCGCGCTCCTCCGACGTCGACTGCACCACGACGCGCCAGCCGCGCTCGAGGGATTTCTCCAGAAGCGGCGGCAACACGTTCTCCACCGTCATGTTTTGCAGATGATAAAACAGCACTTCGGTCATTTGCGCTCGTAATGATCTGCGACCAGACGATCCAGCAGACGGACGCCATAGCCGCTTCCCCAGCTCTGGTTGATGTCGGTCTTCGGCGCGCCCATGGCGGTGCCGGCGATGTCGAGATGCGCCCAGGGCACATCGTCGACGAAGCGCTGCAGGAACTGCGCCGCGGTGATCGAGCCGCCGTGACGGCCGCCGGTGTTCTTCATGTCGGCGAACTGGGAATCGATCAGCTTGTCGTATTCGGGACCGAGCGGCATGCGCCAGACCTTTTCCCCGCTCTCGAGGCCGGCCGCGATCAGCCGGTCGGCGAGCTCGTCATTGTTGGAGAACATGCCGGCGTGCTCTGTGCCGAGCGCGACCATGATGGCACCGGTCAGCGTCGCCAGATCCACCATGAATTTGGGCTTCACCTTCTTCGCCACGTACCAGAGCACGTCGGCGAGCACGAGGCGGCCTTCGGCATCGGTGTTGATGATCTCGATGGTCTGGCCCGACATTGAGGTGACGATGTCGCCCGGCCGCTGCGCATTGCCGTCGGGCATGTTCTCGACGAGACCGATGGCGCCCACCACGTTGACCTTGGCCTTACGAGCCGCGAGCGCATGCATCAGGCCGACGACACAGGCAGCTCCCCCCATGTCGCCCTTCATGTCCTCCATGCTGCCGGCGGGCTTGATCGAGATGCCGCCGGTGTCGAAGCAGACACCCTTGCCGACGAAGGCGACGGGCGCCTCGCCCTTCTTGGCCCCGTCCCAGCGCATGATCACGGTGCGGCTGGGCCGCGTCGAGCCTTGGCCGACGCCGAGCAGCGCGCCCATCCCGAGCTTCTGCATCGCTTTGACGTCGAGCACCTCGACCTTGACGCCGAGCTTGCGGAGCTGGCCGGCGCGGCGCGCGAATTCCTCGGGGAAAAGCACGTTCGGCGGCTCGTTGACGAGGTCGCGCGCCATGATCACGCCATCGACGACGTGACCGGCCGCGGCGAACGCCTTCTTCGCAGCAGTGGCATCGCCGACCGCAAGCGAGATGTCGGCGCGCGAGCCGCCCTCCTCGCCGTCCTTCTTCTTGGTCTTGTAGCGGTCGAACTTGTAGGCGCGTAAGCGAAGGCCCGAGGCGACCGCGACCGCCTGCTCGCTGGTCATGGCGCCATCGGGCAGCTCCGCCAGGATCGTCATGGCTGCGGTCCCGGCCGGAAGCTTGCTTGCCGCCACGCCGCCGAATTTGAGGAAATCGTTCGCCTTCAGGCTGGCCGCCTTGCCTGCGCCGATCACGATCAGGCGGGTGGCCTTCACACCCTCAGGTGCCAGGATGTCCAGCGCGGCCCCGCTCTTCCCCTTGAAGGCGGCCGCGGAGGCCGCCCGCTTCACGAGGTCAGCGGCGCCGCCGAGCGCCTTCGCCGTCGCGGGGCCGAGCTTCAGGCCATCGTCGCAGAACACAACCAGGATGCCACGGGGGGCGGCAGACAGCGGGACAAAGCCGACCTTGATGGCATCGGACATGGGTAACTCCTCCAAAACATGGGGCTTTTCGCCGTTCCGCGGTCCTGGCCAAGGGCCGGAGCTGAACGGCGATTCACTGAGGCTTCCGTACTATGGGCCAGCGGCCCGCCAAATGCCAACGCCGCCGTGGCCGTCAGGCCACAACGAGCGAAATATTAACCATATATTGAGGGTGCCACGGGGCAGCCATTTTGTTGATGGATCAAAGGGATGCTAGTGAGAGAGTAAGCTGGCGGAACCGATGGCTGGCCGTCCCTCGGGGATCCCGTTTCGGGATTGGGTCGGGCAGCGGGATTCCGGCGGCATGGGGCGTGGTGGGAATTCGTGCGGTAGCGCATGGGGTCGATCGATAAGTATATCTTCCGCACGACGCTCGCGTCGTTTGCGCTGGTCCTGGTCAGCCTCACCGGCGTGATCTGGATTACGCAGGCGTTGCGCGGCATTGACCTGATGACGAGCCAGGGTCAGACCATCCTCACCTTCCTCGGCATCACCAGCCTCGTCATCCCGGCCCTGGTCCTGATCATCTCGCCGATCGCGTTGATGATCGCGATCTCGCACACGCTGAACAAGCTGGCGACCGATTCCGAGATCATCGTGATGAATGCGGCGGGCTTCTCGCCGTTCCGCCTGTTCTATCCGTTCTTCTACGCCACCTGCGTGGTGGCGCTGCTGGTCGCCTTCATCGCGGCCTATCTCGCTCCCGACGGCA
Source organism: Bradyrhizobium sp. 179 (assembly GCF_023073535.1). Taxonomy (NCBI): domain Bacteria; kingdom Pseudomonadati; phylum Pseudomonadota; class Alphaproteobacteria; order Hyphomicrobiales; family Nitrobacteraceae; genus Bradyrhizobium; species Bradyrhizobium sp. 179. The sequence goes on from NZ_JADPJR010000130.1 coordinate 23,847, forward strand.
TGCGGCGGATCAAGCAATGGGACGCCGAGATCACTGCCGACGTGCTCACCAACATCCTCCAGCCCGGCCGCTTCGCCCAGCTCGACAAGAATCTGACGATCCGGATCCGCGAGCGTCAGCCCGGCGGCATCCTCGCCGGCATCTTCATCGACGATCGCCGCGATCCGAACGAGCGCGTCTCGATCGTGGCCGAGCACGGCGAGGTCGTGAAGAACGAGACCGGATCGTTCCTGGTGCTGGAGACGGGCAATCTCCAGCGCTTCGAAGCCGGCAAGCGCGACCCGGCGCTGGTGGCGTTCGGCCGCTATGGCTTCGACATGTCAAAATTCTCGGGCCAGGGCCGCGACGTCACCCTCGGCATCCGCGAACGCTATCTCTGGGAGCTGTTCTCGCCGTCCGAGGACGACCCGGTCTACAAGCAGATTCCCGGCCAGTTCCGTTCGGCCCTGCACGACAGCATCTTGGCGCCGATCTATCCGTTCGCCTTTGCCGTGCTGACCTTCGCCTTCCTGGGTGCGCCTCGCACCACCCGCCAAAGCCGCAATTTCTCGATCGGCTCCTCGATCCTCGCGGTGTTCGGCCTGCGCATGGCCGGTTTCGCCTGCTCGGTGATGGCGGTGAAATCGCCGGGGGCGGTGCTGGTGCAATACGCGATGGTCGTGGGCGCCATCGGCGTCGGGCTCTGGATGATCATCGGCGGCGTCGTGGTCGAGCCGCCTCCCCGCCTCATGGAGGCCATCAACAGATCGAACGCACGGATCGCGCGGCTGTTCAGACGGCCGGCCATCGCATGAGCATGCTCACCAACACACTCGGGCGCTATTTCGCCGGCCGCTTCGTGGTCGCCGCGCTCGGCGTGTTCGCCAGCATCTTCCTGCTGCTGGTGCTGGTCGACTATATCGAGATGGTGCGCAAGACCTCGGGCCTTGCATCCGCCTCGGCGATCATGGTGGCCGAGACCTCGCTGTTCCGGGTGCCGCAGCTCCTGGAGAAGCTGACGCCGTTCTGCATGCTGATCGGCGCCATGACCTGCTATCTCGCGCTCTCCCGCCGGCTCGAGCTCGTGGTCGCGCGCGCTGCCGGCATCTCCGCCTGGCAGTTCATCTCGCCGGCGCTCGGCAGCGCGCTCCTGATCGGGGTGATCGCCACCGTCGCCTACAATCCGATGTCGGCCAACTTGCGCGAACTCTCCAAGCGCATGGAGGCGGAGCTGTTCGGCTCGGCGCCCGGCGGCGGCATCCAGGATGCGTCCGGCTTCTGGCTCAATCAGGTGACCAGCGACGGCCAGACCATCATCAATGCGGCGCGCAGCGAGCAGCAGGGCATCCGGCTCACCGGCCTCACCCTGTTCCGGTTTGATACGGAGCAGCACTTTAAGGAACGGATTGAGGCGCGCGAGGCGACGCTGGAGGCTGGCCGTTGGCTGTTCAAGGGCGTCCGCCGCTTCTCGCTGGACTCCCCGCCAGTCGACCAAGCCCGCCTCGAGATCCCGACGACACTGACCGAGGCGCAGGTCCGCAACAGCTTTTCCACACCAGAGACTGTGTCCTTTTGGCAACTACCGAGCTACATCCGCTCCTCCGAAAGCTCGGGCTTCGCGACAGCAGGATACCGACTCCAGTATCAGAAGCTTCTGGCACAGCCGTTTTTGCTGGCGGCCATGGTGATGCTGGCGGCCTCCGTGTCGTTGCGCTTCTTCCGGATGGGCGGCGTGCAGAAGATGGTTTTGAGTGGCGTGGGCGCAGGCTTTCTGCTCTACGTCCTGTCGAAAGTAACTGAGGATTTGAGCAAGGCTGAGTTGATGCATCCGATCGCTGCGGCGTGGTTGCCCGTTGTGGTGGGCGGCCTCACCGGCTTTTTGGCCTTGCTCTATCAGGAGGACGGATAGTGACTGCCGTCCACCGAGGGCTCGTGCCTCGTTCGACGCGGCGCACATTGGTGCGCGCGAACGGGCGCGGTTGGTCCGTTCGCAGGCTCCTGCTCACAGTGGCCGCTGCCGCTTCGCTCGGCGCGCTGATCAACCTTGCCGCAGTGGTGCCCGCCTCCGCCCAGTACACCTATAATCCGCTGCCGCCGCGTCCGAAGCCGCAGAGGGGCCCCAACGACAACCAGATGCTGGTGCAGGCGACCGAGGTCGACTACGACTACAACAATTCGCGCGTCTCCGCGGTCGGTAACGTCCAGCTGTTCTACAACGGCACCAGCGTCGAGGCCGACAGGGTCATCTACGACCAGAAGACCAAGCGGCTCCATGCCGAAGGCAACATCCGCATGACGGATGCCGACGGCAAGATCACCTATGCCGAGATCATGGATCTGTCCGACGATTACCGCGACGGTTTCGTCGATTCGCTGCGCGTGGACACCGCCGACCAGACCCGCATGGCCGCGAGCCGCGCCGACCGCTCCAGCGGCAATTACACCGTGTTCGAGAACGGCGTCTACACCGCCTGCGCACCGTGTAAGGACGATCCGAAGAAGCCGCCGCTGTGGCAGGTGAAGGGTGCGCGCATCATCCACGACCAGCAGGAGAAGATGCTGTATTTCGAGACGGCACAGCTCGAATTTTTCGGCGTGCCGCTCGCCTACATGCCCTATTTCTCGACGCCCGACCCGACCGTGAAGCGCAAATCCGGCTTCCTGATGCCGGGCTATTTCCCGGGCACGACGAACACCGGCTTCGGCGCCGAAATTCCCTATTATTGGGCGATCGCGCCCGACATGGACGCAACCATCACCCCCCGCTTCATGACGCGGCAGGGCGTGATGCTGCAGGGCGAATTCCGGCAGCGCCTGATCGACGGCGCCTACCAGATCCGCGCTTATGGCATCGACCAGCTCGATCCCGGAGCGTTCGCCGGGCAGCCCGGCGACCGTCAGTTCCGCGGCGCCGTCGACACCAAGGGCCAGTTCGCGCTGAACGACAAATGGGTCTGGGGTTGGGACGGCGTCCTGATGTCCGACTATTATTTCTTCTCGGACTACCGGCTTTATCAATACCGCGACCCGCTCGGCTCGTTCCTGCTGCTGCCGACGGAAGCGCTGTCGCAGCTTTATCTGACCGGCGTCGGCAATCGCAGCTTCTTCGATGCGCGCACGATGTACTGGCTGAGCTATTCGGGTAACCAGAGCCAGGTGCCGATCGTCTATCCGGTGATCGACTATTCGAACGTGCTCAACTATCCCGTCTTCGGCGGCGAGTTCAGCTACAAGACCAATTTCGTGAACCTGTCGCGCGACGGAGCGGTGTTCGATCCGATCACGACGGTCGCCAATACCAGCAGCCTGTGCACGACGGCATCGGCCGATCCGCTGGCCCGTACGCCCTCGCAGTGCCTGCTGCGCGGCTTCCCCGGCACCTACACCCGCCTGACCGCAGAAGCGCAGTGGCGCAAGTCCTTCACCGATCCGTTCGGCCAGATCTGGACGCCGTTCGCCAGCCTGCGCGCCGATGCGATCAATTCCTCGGTCTCCAACCAGCCGGGCGTGTCGAACTACCTGCCCGTCGGCGACACCCAGGCGTTCCGCCTGATGCCGACCGTGGGCCTCGAATACCGCTACCCCTTCATCAACATTCAGCCCTGGGGCTCGACCACCGTCGAGCCGATCGCACAGATCATCATCCGGCCGAACGAGACCTATGCCGGCAAGCTCCCGAACGAGGACGCCCAGAGCATGGTGTTCGACACCTCGAACCTGTTCAGCGTCGACAAGTTCTCCGGCTACGACCGCGTCGAGGGTGGTGGCCGCGCCAATGTCGGCGTGCAATCCACGACGCAGTTCGACAAGGGCGGTGCCGTCAAGGTGCTGTTCGGCCAGTCCTACCACCTGTTCGGCCTGAACTCCTTTACGGTCCAGGACACCCTCAATACCGGCCTCAATTCCGGCCTCGACAAGCCGCGTTCCGATTACGTCACGAGCGCCAGCTACTCACCCAACAGCACGTATACGTTCAGCGTCCGCTCCCGCATGGACGAGCAGACCTGGAACGTCCAGCGTTTCGAAGCGGAAGGCCGCGCCAATTTCAATCGCTGGTCCGTCAGCATGCTGTACGGCAATTACGCAGCGCAGCCGGAACTCGGCTACCTGACCCGCCGCGAGGGCATCCTGACGACAGGCTCGCTGAAGGTCGCCGCCAACTGGGTGGTGTCGGGCTCGGCCCGCTGGGATCTCGAGGCCAACAAGATCAATCAGTATGTGCTCGGTGCCGGCTATGTCGACGATTGCTTCGTGCTGGCGGCGAACTATGTAACTTCCTATAGCTATTCCGCGGGATCCGCACCGCCCGTTCTGAGTCACGCGTTCATGTTCCAGATCGGCCTGCGCACGCTGGCGACCTCGTCGACGACCAGCGGTTCCTCGGGCCTCCAGTGAGCGTTTTGAAGTGCCGGCCGCGCTTGCCCCACCACAGGCTCGGCGCGGCTGACATGCGAGCGATAACCATGACGATTCCGTTGCCGATCTTCCGCCTCCTTCTCGTCCTCGCCGCCCTGTTCCTGGCCGGTGCGCCGGCGCGGGGGCAGAACATCGTCGTCATGGTCAATGGCGATCCCATCACCGATTTCGACATCGAGCAGCGCTCCAAGCTCGACCAGCTCACGACGCAGAAGACCCCGAGCCGCGAGCAGGTCATCAACGAGCTGATCGACGACAAGGTGAAGATGAAGGAAGGCAAGAAGTACGGGGTCGATCCCGGCGTCTCCGACATCAACCAGTCCTATGAGGGGATGGCGCAGCGCATGCGCATCACGCCGGACCAGCTCACCAAGTCGCTCGAATCCAAGGGCGTCCGCCCCGAGACGCTGAAGGGCCGCATGAAAGCCGAGATGGTCTGGACCAGCCTCGTCCGCGGCCGCTACAAGGAGCGCCTGCAGGTCGGCGAGCGCGACGTCGCGCAAGCCGTGCAGGCGCAGAGCGGCGAGAAGCTTCAGGTCGAGGGCACCGAATACAAGATGCAGCCGATCGTGCTGATCGTGCCGCGCGGCTCGTCGCCGGCGTTCGTGGAAACACGGAAGAAGGAAGCCGACACCTACCGCGCGCGCGTCGGAAGCTGCGAGGAAGCCAACTCGCTGTTCCGCTCGACACCGAACGCCACCATCCGCGACACCGTCACCAAGACCACCGCAGAACTGCCCGAGGCGCTGCGCAAGGTGCTCGACGACACGCCGATCGGCCACCTCACCGCGCCCGAAGTGACCAAGGCTGGTATCGAGATGGTGGTGCTGTGCGCGCGCAAGCCGACCATGATCGACACGCCGAAGAAGCGCGAGGTCCGCGAGAAGATGTATCAGGAGAAGTACGAGAAGACCCAGAAGGCCTATCTCGAAGAGCTCCGCAAGGCGGCGATGATCGAATATCGCAACCGCTAATGGCCGAGCCCTCCTCAGCGCGCCCGGTAAAACCCCTCGCCCTGACCCTGGGAGAGCCCGCCGGCATTGGTCCCGACATCACCATTGCGGCCTGGCTCAGGCGCCGTGAGCTGAACCTGCCCGCCTTCTACCTGCTCGGCGACGAGGCGCTGATCGCCCGGCGCGCCAAGGCGCTCGGCGCCGACATCAGGATTGCCGCGGTGAACCCCAGTGAGGCCCACGCCACCTTCGCGAACGCCCTGCCGGTGGTTGCCACCGGCGAGCGCGCCACGGCCGAGCCCGGCAAGCCCGACGCATCGAGCGCGCCGGCCGCGCTCGCCTCGATCCGCCAGGCGGTCACCGACGTCCGCGAGGGCCGCGCCGGCGCCGTCGTCACCAATCCGATCGCCAAGAGCGTGCTCTACCGCGCAGGATTCCGCCATCCCGGCCACACCGAATACCTCGCCGAGCTCGCCGCGACGGACGGCCACGTCCCGCAGCCGGTGATGATGCTGTGGTCGCCGCAGCTCGCCGTGGTGCCCGTGACCATCCACGTCTCGCTGCGCGAGGCGCTGGCCCAACTCACGAGCGAATTGATCGCCTCGACCGTTCGCATCGTTGCGACCGAGCTCAAATCCCGCTTCGGCATCACGAGGCCGCGCATCGCGGTCTCCGGCCTCAATCCGCACGCCGGCGAGGACGGCTCGCTCGGCCACGAGGAGCAGACCATCATCGCGCCGGCGCTGAAGGCGCTGCGCAACGACGGCATCGAAACCAGGGGTCCATTGCCTGCCGACACCATGTTCCACGAGGCCGCGCGCCAGACCTATGATTGCGCCGTCTGCATGTATCACGACCAGGCGCTGATCCCGATCAAGACGGTGGCTTTCGACGACGCCGTCAACGTCACGCTCGGCCTGCCCTTTATCCGCACCTCGCCCGATCACGGCACCGCCTTCGACATCGCCGGCACCGGCAAGGCCAATCCGGCAAGCCTGATCGCCGCGCTTCGGCTCGCCAGCCGCATGGCGGCTGCGAACCTCTGATGAGCGCGATCGACGACCTCCCGCCGCTGCGCGAGGTCATCCGCCAGCATGCGCTGTCGGCCCGCAAATCGCTCGGCCAGAACTTTCTGCTCGACCTCAACCTCACCGCGCGCATCGCGCGCGCCGCCGCGCCGCTCGAGGACTCCACCATCGTCGAGATCGGCCCCGGCCCGGGCGGGCTGACGCGCGCTTTGCTCGCGCTCGGCGCGAGACGCGTCATCGCCATCGAGCATGACGAGCGCGCGATCCCGGCGCTTGGGGATATCGCCGCGCGCTATCCCGGCCGGCTCGAGATCGTGCATGGCGATGCCATGAGTTTCGACCCGCGTCCGCTGCTCGACGGCGAACGAGCAAAAATCGTCGCCAACCTGCCCTACAACATTGCGACCCAGCTCCTGATCAACTGGCTCACCACCGAGCCCTGGCCGCCCTGGTACGAGACGATGGTGCTGATGTTCCAGCGCGAGGTCGGCGAGCGCATCGTTGCGCGCGAGGACGAGGAGGCCTATGGCCGGCTCGGCGTGCTCGCCAACTGGCGCTGCGAGACCAAAATCCTGTTCGACATTTCGCCGTCCGCCTTCGTGCCGCCGCCGAAGGTCACCTCCTCCGTGGTGCGCCTTAAGCCGCGCCCACACCCACTTGCCTGTGATCGCAGGCTGCTCGAGCAGGTCGCCGCCGCCGCGTTCGGCCAGCGCCGCAAGATGCTGCGGCAAAGCCTGAAATCGCTTGGCGTCGATCCGGCGCGGCTGGCGCAAGCCGCCGGCGTCGATGCGACGCGGCGTGCGGAGACCATTCCGATTGCCGGCTTTGTTGCCATGGCCCGTGAATTGGCTGATATACGCAGCGAAGCTGAGTAACCAAGAACTCCGGAGGAAAGAAAATGGCGCTGATGCGCAGGCAGTCCCTGGTCAAGTTCGACGCGCCCTTGTGCGAGACCATCGTCGAGACGCCCAAGCCGCAAGGTCGCGAAGTCCTGGTCCGCATCGAGCGCTGCGGCCTCTGCCACTCCGACCTGCACATCCAGGACGGCTATGCCGATCTCGGCGGCGGCAAGAAGCTCGATACCACGCGCGGCATGACGCTGCCCTTTACGCTCGGCCATGAGATCGCCGGCGTCGTCGACGAAGTCGGCCCCGACGTTCCCGCCGGACTCGTCGGCGCGAAGAAGGCGGTATTCCCGTGGATCGGCTGCGGCCAGTGCCGCGACTGCCAGAACGGCGACGAGAACCTCTGCGTCAAGCAGCGCTTCCTCGGCGTCTCCATCGACGGCGGCTTTGCCACCCACGTGCTGGTGCCCGACGCCAAATATTTGCTCGATTACGATCCCCTTCCCGTCAACCAGGCCGCGACGTTAATGTGCTCCGGCGTCACCGCCTATGGCGCGCTCAAGCGCCTGGTCGACCGTCCGCGCCAGCGTAACCTCCTGCTGATCGGGCTCGGCGGCGTCGGCATGATGGGCCTGTCGTTCGCGCAGGCGATGTTCAAGCAGCCGATTACGGTCGCCGACCTCTCGCCAGCCGCGCGCGAGACCGCACTGAAGAACGGTGCTGCCGTCGCCTACGATCCGGCCGAGCCCGACGTGATCAAGCGCATCCTGAAAGAGAGCGAGGGCGGCTTCGACGAGATCGTCGATTTCGCCGGCAACGAGAAGTCGATGGCGTTTGCCGTCGCGGTCGCCGCGCGCGGCGGCAAGATCGTCGTCTCCGGCCTCATGGGCGGCCAGTTCACGCTGCCGATGGTGCAATGGGTCTACAAGCGCATGACCATCGAGGGCTTCATGGTCGGCACGCTCGCCGAAGCCCACGAGCTGATGGCGCTCGCACGCGCCGGCAAGATCAAGCCGACGCCGATGCGGGAGGAGCCGATGGGCGACGTCCAGAAATGGATCGACGAGCTCCGCGCCGGCAAGGTGGTCGGCCGCATCGTGCTCAAGAACTGACCGAAGCGCGACGGGCCTGACGCAAGTCTCGCCCGCCCGTACGGAACACCTGCGGCCGCGCCGCGTTGGCAGCGCATGTCGATCCGTTGCACCGTCGAAAGCGCATTCTTCATCGCCTGGAGCTGCCTGGAGAAGAGCGGCGAGCTCGGTCCTGCGGACGAGAGCGCCAATGTCATTCTCGATGCCATCGAAGCGCAGCTTCGAACAGGGGAGCGCCGGCAGTTGATGCTCGCCAACAGGGCGATCGACGCTTACCGCCTGCATGCGGCGAGGAGCAACGCCGCCGCGCAACGTGAAGCGCGCCTTGGATGATGGTGTTCGGCGGCTACCCGGCGTATCCGAGACGCCGGTTGGCACGCGTTCACTCCTGTATGTTCACTCCTGAACACGCGGGCACGCTCAGCCGGTGCCCGTAGTTCTCCGGCGGAGAACAGAGTTCAATGGCATCTGGAACGTAACGGCACCATTTGGAACGCCGCGAACGTTCATTGCATTGATGCCGCATCAGCAACGATGGAGTTAATGCGGATGACAAAGCCCTGGGCGAAACGGTGCGATCGGTTCCCAAGCAGAACCGGAGTCCCACGGCGGCCGGTCGCGCGCCGTCAGTTCCCGCGATGACGAGAAGCAGGACATTCGCGAGCAGGATGCGCATGGCAAACTCACCCAGAACACCAGCAACAGGCACATGGGATAGACGATGAGGGGAATGTTGGATGTGACGAGTCTCGGCCGATGGTACGATCCCATCTCGGAGCGCTGGGTTGAGCCGCGCGACACGCCGACCGCGACATCGCCTCGGACGGAGGATGACGCCGTCTTCGAACGTCAACGGAAATTGCAGGCCGAACGTATCTGGCGCGCGCTGGTCGATTGCTGCGCGCGCGAGTGAGACAATTGCAAGTCATACACAATATGTCTGCAAGATGTCTGCAAGGCCGGCGCCGTGGATGGCGCCGGCCCTTATTTTTTCTTGCCGTCGGTCCCGTTCTCTTGTTTGGACGCATCGGTCATGCCGGGCCGATTTGCCCGATTTGCATTCATGCCGGTGGTATCCATCGTCCCCTTCTCCGTGGCGCCGTTGGTGTTCTCCGGCCTTTCCATGCCGCTCTGTGGAGCGGGCCCGGTATTCTGGGCGATGACGGGCCCGGCCATGGCTGCAAATGTAATTGCTGCGATGAGTGCTTTCATGGGCATCTCCCTCGTCCCATGGATGACGTGCCCGCGACAGAGTTGTTCCCCACTCTCGAGCCGGACCTCGCGCTGACGTGCGCTGCCGCTTGCGGCGGCGACTGACGCTTCTGGTGCAGATAGGCCGGGTTGAAATCCCCGAGCCGCTGCAACTCGCGCCATTTCAGCACGATTAGCTCGCCATCGCGAAGATCCATGGCCCCGCTCCGCCTGAGATCGGCGAGCGTCCGGTTCACGGTCGCGATCGCCATGCCCAGCGTCTCGCCGAGCTGCGCCAGGCTGATCGGCATGCGGCAGCGATTGCCGCGGACCAGTTGCGCGGCGCGGGCGCGATAGAACAGCTCGCAGAACAGGTGCGCCATGCGCGCCTGCATGGGACGGGCGCTGTTGTTGGTGATGGCTTCGCGAAAGATCGCGGCGTCGAGCAGCGTCTCGCGCCAGACGGCCATTCCGAAAAGCGGTCGCCGCCTGAACGCGGCGAACAATTCGCGATGCGGGATGAAGGCGACCGAAGCAGGCCCCAACGCACTCAGCCCATGGTCCATTTGGTCGATGAACAGGCCTTGCGCGTCCGGCAGGTCGCCGGTCAGATGGAACGCGAGATATTGCCGCCGCCCGCTGCCAAGCAGATGGTAGCGCGCGACCATGCCCGACACGACCAAGACCGAATGTTCAGGTTCGTCGCCCTGACGGATGAAATCCTCGTTCGGCGCATAGTCGCGCACCGTGAAGGTGAGTGTGCGGATCTCGGCAATATCCTCCTCTGCGAGCACGGTGTGCTCGCAGAGGTTCCGGATCAGCACCTCGTGGGCTTTTTCCATACCGCCGCCAAAAATCGCACTGGTTCTATCAAATGATACATCTGACTTGTATCCAGCGGATTAGAACGCGAGGCGGAAGCACAGGTTGCTAACCGGTTTGCGATGGCACCGGTTTGCTTCAACTCGATCACCGCCGAACCGAGCCGGCCTTCTCATGAGCCCTATCACGATCCTTGAGCGCATCCGCCACCTGTTCGCATCGGAGCGAAGCGAGCACCCAAGAAGCGAGTACTTGGACAGCATCAACCACGCCTTCCTGAAGGGAACGCTGAACGAGCCGGTCCGGCCGATGTCGGATCAGGAACTCGCCCACGCTATCCGCGAGTTCCGCGCTGTGCCCGTCTCCGACTGGACCGTCGCAAAGCTCTCGCGGCGCTTTGTCGAAGTGCCCCGTGACGACTGAAGTCTCATGCCGCATTCGAAGTTCATCGCGCGCCTCGATGCCATAGAAGGCCTTTCCGAGGACGAACGCCGGCAAATCGCCGGCTTGCCATCTACGCTGCGCCAGGTCGCGGACGGCGAGATCGTGCTGCGCCAGGGCGAGGCCGCCACGCGCTGCGTCTTTGTTGTGAGCGGCTTCTTCTATCAGGCCCGCATGGTCGGTGATCGCAGCCAGATCCTCGCATTCCACGTGCCCGGCGACATGCCGTGCCTGCACACGCTGCTGGTCTCAACCATGGATGCGGACCTCGTCGGCCTCGGGCCAAGCATCGTCGGCACCGTCGCGCACAGTCAGCTCAGGCAGCTTCTCGATGGCTCCGTCCACCTGACCCGCGCGTTCTGGCGCGAGACGCTGATTGACGCGGCGATCTCGCGGCAATGGATCGCCCGCCTCGGCGCTCAGGCAGCGCTGCCGAAGGTAGCGCATCTCATTTGCGAGCTCGCCGCGAGGCTGGAGATCGTCGGGCTCGTCACCGACGGCTGCTTTCAGATGCCGATGACACAGCGGCACGTGGCGGACGCCTGCGGACTGTCCATCGTCCATGTCAATCGCACCATCCAGGAGCTGAGACATCGCGGATTGATCGCGTGGGAAGGCAGCGAGATCGAGCTGTTGCAGCCCGAAGAGCTGCGAAGGCTTGCGGATTTTGCGCCTGACTATCTGAGCTGAACGCAGCCAGTGAACGCATGCTCGAGCTGGGGGCCGAACGCATTACCCTCTCGCTCGCGGCTTGGTCCGCCATGATTTGAGCAGCGGGCCGTTGCGTCCCAGCACCGGATCGGCTTTCGGCCTGCGCACCTTGGTAATGCGTTTGATGGCGTCTGGACGCTCCCTTGTGTCGGTGCACTCGTCATACGTTCCGTCCCGCGGATACGCTCCGACGACCAGAAAGTCCCGGCTGGCCTCAATGAGCCGGTGTCCGGTGCCTGCGGGAAGCACCAGAACGTCGCCGGCCTTCACGCGCAGAACCCGCCCCTTGATCCCGCCGCACTCGATCCTGGCCGTGCCGCGCGCCACGCCCATCACTTCATGGACTTGCGAATGATAGTGCACAAAGTCGTACACGGTATCGCGCCATGACCGGCCCCAGCCGTTCGCATCGAACAGCGTGTCGATGATGACCTCTGGCGCAAAACGCCGAGGCTTGAGGTTCACCGCCCCGCGATAGAGCAAGAGCGGAAAATGCGGGTTGTTCGGCACGACGCCGTCATCCCTGAAATGGATGGCCACCGGCTTCCGAGCCCGCACCAGCGCCCGCAGTGTCGCCGCGTCGGGATGCTCCTCCACCAGCTTCTTGGCGAGATTCTTGATCTGGTCCTTAACCGGCATAGCGTCGCCTCAGCCGCGATTCAACGGCTGCGGAGATGATAAGTTTCCAACGGAGAACCTGCGCAGCCCGCCATTTGATTTCTATTCCGGTGCGTTGCGCAGCCGCCGCAACAGCCGCCGAAAACCGGTAGACCTTCGATGCAATTGGCCTGAGCCCGTGCGAGGCGCTGCATCAAGGGCGATAGTCCGGAATTGTCTGGGGCGAAGACGTTGGCCGCAACCTTTCCAGTCACGACGGGATACGTTCGGATTGTTCCCATCACGACCAACAGAAGGAGCGCCCACGAAACGAACGCTGCCAGTACGTAGCCGCTTCGGCTCCGCCTGCTTGCAAATGACGTAGAATCCGAGACGACGGGCGGCGGGGTTGATGTGGCCCCGGGGGCGTCGGGCAAAACACCTCGTCAAGCACTCACCCCAAAAAGATTTTTCTTTTCCGAATTTCGGATTTGTGGCATACACACTCTTCGTAGCGCACGAACATGCGGGTGCCGCCGGCGCCCGGCCTTCCCTGCGCCCTTTGGCCATCATTGGGCGATGAGAGCAGAGCAAGACGCGGGCGAACGCGCCGCGGGAGCGCGCCGCTATGCTCCTTCTGTCTCGATACGCAAGCCAGACCGTCGACCAAGACGACGGCGTGACCTTCACCGGCTCGGGCCGCCTCGGCGCCCGCAGTGGTTCCAGCTGCGGCGGAACCTGGAGTTCGGCGGAGCATAGCTACGCGAATAGGCCCAATTTCGCGGCGGAACAAACGCGCTGCGAGCCCGATTCAAGCCACATCCTCTCCGGATTTGCGGCTCATTGCCACCCAAGTCTTTGACGACAAAGGGCGAGTAAGAGTTGCGTCATGCGTAACCGGGAGACCAGGATGGGCAACCGCACCGCAAAATTCATATCCGCGCTAGTCGGCAGCATCATTGCCGGCGCGCCACTGGCCGCCGTGTCGCAGAACGCACAGAACGCGCCGAGCACGGCCAACGCGGCCGCCGACTGCCTCGTCTCGCCCAAGGGCGCCGCGCCGCAGGGGCAGCACTGGTACTATCGCATCGAGCGTGGGACCAAGCGGCAGTGCTGGTATCTGCGCGCCGCCGGCGACAAGGACGGCGCGAAGTCCGTGCAGAGCGCGCAGGCTACGAGCGATACGCCGACCGGAGTCGCGCCGGCGCAGCAGCAACACCCGACGCAGGATGCGCGCGCCGAGTATCTGACATCACGGAGCGGTGACGCCGCCAAAGCACCAAACGCAACTGCGCAACCCGCAGGCGCGACACGGGCGCAACCATCTGCAGATCAGGCCGCTGACGGCAACGCGCAACAATCCGCCACGCCGTGGCCCGATGTCTCCGCCTCCGCCCCGCCCGCGCCGCAGCCGGCGCCTGCCGTTGTCGCGGCAGCCGCCCAGCCGAGCGCAAAGCCGTCAAAATCCCCTTCCTCCCCGGCACCCGCCGCGGCAGACAGCACGACCGACAAGCCGACCGGCTCGGTCCAGATGCTGCTGCTCGTGATTGGCGGTGCGCTGGCCCTCGCGGGAATCCTCGCCAGCCTCATCTACCGCTTCGCCGGCGCGCGCGTCCGGGTCCAGTCCGCCGACCGCCGCACACATTGGGACGATTGGGAGCCGCAGAAACAGGACGCAAGCCGCGCGCCCTGGCTCGATGCGACGTCGGCCAACGCCCAGCCGTCGCGCCCCATCGACTTCGATGCGCCGCGTCCTCAAGCGACGAAACAAGCGACAAAACTTGCCGCGATCGGCCGCGAGATCGATCTGATCGACGCGCGCAAGTCGCGTGCCGCGATCCCTGCCGCAGAACCTGACGAGGTCAGGCCCGCCGAGGCCAAGATCAAGATATTCGACCGGGATTTCGAAATCGAGGCCGCTGCGCCCCGGCTCGCCGCCAACGAGATCGGCAAGGATCGCGATGAGGCGCCTGCAGGCCGCCACGAGGATGCGGTCGACGTCGACGTCATCACGACGATGCTGGAACAGCTGGTGAAGGAAGGGCCGCGCCTGTCGCGGTCTAACCTTGAAGCTGACCTTGCAAACTTCGCACGAAGCCTGCGAGGCCAATCCGCCGCTCGCGCTTGAGACGCTCGGCCTTCAGGATCGACTGCACTTCGCCGAAGGCCTCGTCGACGTCGTGGTTGATCACGATGTAGTCGTACTCGGCCCAGTGGCTCATCTCGTGACTGGCGCGGCTCATCCGCTTGCGGATCACGTCGTCGGAATCCTGCGCGCGCGAGTGCAGGCGCTTCTCGAGATCGGCCGCCGAGGGCGGCAGGATGAAGACGCTGACGACATCGGCGCGCGCCTTCTCGCGCAACTGCTGCGTGCCCTGCCAGTCGATGTCAAACAGCACGTCCTGCCCGGCCGACAGCGCCGCCTCGACCGGGCCGCGTGGCGTACCGTAGCTGTTGTCGAACACCGTCGCCCATTCCAAGAGCTCGCCAGCCTTCACCATCGCTTCGAACGTGGCCTTGTCGACGAACGAATAATCCTTGCCGTTGACCTCGCCCGGCCGCATCTCGCGCGTGGTCGCGGAGACCGACATCTTCAGGCCCGGCATTCGCTCGATCAGGAGACGCGACAGCGTCGTCTTGCCCGCGCCCGAGGGCGAGGACAGCACGAACATCAATCCGCGGCGCTCGACACCGTCAGTTCCGTGACCGCCCGTCGTCATCGATCACTCCAGATTCTGGACCTGCTCGCGGAACTGCTCGACCACATTCTTCATGGCGAGTCCCGTATTGGTGAGCTCGATGTCATTCGACTTCGAGCAGCAGGTATTGACCTCGCGGTGAAACTCCTGCGCCAGGAAATCGAGCTTGCGGCCGATCGGACCGCCCTTGCCGATCAGCTCGCGCGCCTGCGCGATGTGGGAGGCGATGCGATCGAGCTCCTCGCGGATGTCGGCCCTGGTCGCGATCAGGATCGCTTCCTGCATCAGGCGATCGGCATCGAAACGATCGGAGGTGTCGAGCAGGGCCGCGATCTGCTCTGCCAGCTTCGCCTTGATCGCCTCCGGCTTGCGGCCGGGCGCAGCCTCCGCTTTCTTCGCCAATTGCTCGATCTCGTCGACGCGCTGGGTCAGGATCTGCCCCAGCGAGGTGCCCTCGCGTTTGCGCATCTCGACGAGATCGGCAAGCGCTTTGTCGAAGGCCTCCGCCACGGCGGCGCGTGCGGCCTTGTCCTCCTCCTCGTCGCCGTCGGGCTCGGCGACCTCGACGACGCCCTTGATGGCGAGCAGGCCGTCGACGCTCGGCGCCACCGCATCGACCTTGCCGGCGATCAGCGCCGCCGCCTTCAGCACGGCGTTGAGCACGTCCTCGTTGATGCGGACCGCGGCCGCGGCGTTGGTGCGCTTGACGTTGAGATTGGCGTAGACCGTGCCGCGCGACAACAGCTCGCCGGCGCGCTTCTTGGCGTGCGCCTCGAGCTCATCGAATCCCTGCGGCAGCCGCACCCTGAGGTCAAAACCCTTGGCGTTGACCGACTTCAATTCCCATTCGAACGTGTACGGCCCGCTTGCGCCGTTGCTTCGGGCAAACCCGGTCATGGACGACAGCGCCATCGGTTGAGATTCTCCAGAAACGCGGGATTCGCGAGGCCATCAAGCCACGCGAATCTTAAGACTATTTTGCCGGAAAGTGGAATCCGCAAAGAGCATGGACGGCGCTGCGCGCAGCCCCGGCCTAGCGCTGGACCACCGGCGGCGAGGGCTGCACCGCGCCCTGCCGGGCCGGCGCGGGATTGGCTGGATTGGCCGGCCGGACCGCGGGCGGCTTTTTCTGCTGGTTGGGCCGTGCCGGCGTGGTCGCGGTCGGTGTATCGGCGGCGCCGGGCGCAGCAGCGGCCGGTGGCTGCGCGTCCTCGGCCGGCTCGACCGTGTCGTTCTGGATCTGCTTCTCGATCGCACGAAGCTTCGCGACGTTCTTCTGATGCGCGTCGTAGGTCTCGGTGAAGGCGTGCCCGCCGCTGCCGTCCGCGACGAAATAGAGATCGCGGGTGCGGGCCGGGTTGGCGGCGGCCTCGAGCGAGGCGCGGCCCGGATTGGAGATCGGCCCCGGCGGCAGGCCCTCGATCACATAGGTGTTGTAGGGAGAGGGCTGCGTGATCTCGCTGCGCTTGATCGGACGGCCCAGCGTGCCCTTGCCGCCGACGAGGCCGTAGATGATCGTGGGATCGGACTGCAGCTTGATCCTCTGCTTCAGGCGGTTGACGAACACCGCCGCGACGCGGCTACGCTCGTCCGGCTTGCCGGTCTCCTTCTCGACGATGGACGCCAGCGTCACCAGTTGCTCCGGCGTCTTGACCGGAATGTCCTGGTTGCGGCGTTCCCAGATCTCGGCCAGCACCCGCTTGTGTGCCTGCTGCATGCGCTGGATCACCTGCTCGCGCGTGGTGCCGCGCGGGAACTTGTAGGTCTCCGGCAGCAACGTGCCCTCGCGCGGCAGCTCGCGCACGCTGCCGGTGAAGATGTCGTTGTCGGACAGCCGCGCCACGATCTGCTCGGAGGTCAGGCCTTCCGGGATCGTCACGGCATGCTGCACCACCTTGCCCTCGACGATGGTGGCGATGACGTCGCGCAAGGATGCGTTCTTCTGGAACGAATACTCACCGGGCTTGAGGTCCGAGCTCGCCTTCAACGCGGCGACGCTGGCGATGAACACCCACGGATTGACGTCGGTTACGCCTTCCCGGTTCAGCGTCTCGGCGATGTCGCGCTTGCCCGCGCGCTGCGGGATATTGACGATCTTGTCTTCCTTCAGCGGTCCCGGCGCCTCGAGCACCTGCCGGCCGTAATAATAGACGCCGCCGGCACCGAGCATGGCGAGCAACAGCAGCGTGATGATCGCGTTGCCAACCACCACGAAGGGATTGCGCGCACGGTCCGATCGCTTGGGCGGCGGCGGGACCTGCTCGGGCTCGAGTGCAGCCCGCGGACTCCGGGGCGAAATGGGCGGCCTTTCACTCATCGAAGCAACCTGAATCCTGCCGGTTCAATCGCGGCCTGACAATGACTTGCCGAGCCAAATGCACGCGCCCACTTCTATGACTATCGCCGAATACGGCAAAACGGTGGATTCGTCTCAAAGGCAAACTAATTGGCCAAGCGCCGCACGATCACCGACGCATTGGTGCCACCAAAACCAAAAGAGTTCGACAATGCGACATTGACCTCACGCTTCTTCGCCATGTGCGGCACGAGGTCAATCGCAGTCTCGACCGACGGATTGTCGAGGTTGATGGTCGGCGGCACGACATTATCGCGAATCGCGAGAATGGCGAAGATCGCCTCGATCGCACCGGCCGCGCCGAGGAGATGACCCGTCGACGATTTGGTCGAGGACATCGCAACCTTGGAGGCAGCGTTACCGAGCAGGCGCTCCACCGCACCGAGTTCGATCTCGTCGCCGAGCGGTGTCGAGGTGCCGTGCGCATTGATGTAGTCGAGATCGGATGCCGTGAGACCGGCGCGCTTGAGCGCGGCCGCCATGCTGCGGAAGCCTCCATCGCCATCGGGCGACGGCGAGGTAATGTGATAGGCATCGCCGGAAAGGCCGTAGCCGATCACCTCGGCATAGATCCTCGCGCCGCGGCGCCTGGCGTGCTCGAGCTCCTCGAGCACCAGGACGCCGGCGCCCTCACCCATCACGAAGCCGTCGCGGTCCTTGTCATAGGGACGCGAGGCCTTTTCGGGCGTCTCGTTGAAACCGGTGGACAGCGCGCGCGCGGCATTGAAGCCGGCAATGCCGATGCGGCTGATCGGCGATTCGGCACCGCCGGCAACCATGACGTCGGCATCGCCGAGCGCAATCAGGCGAGCGGCATCGCCCACCGCGTGCGCGCCGGTCGAGCAGGCTGTGACCACCGAATGGTTCGGTCCCTTCAGCCCGTGCGCGATCGACACGTAGCCAGAGGCGAGGTTGATCAGACGCCCCGGAATGAAGAACGGCGACACTCGGCGCGGCCCGCGCTCCTTGAGCAGAATCGCGGTGTCGGCAATGCCGTTGAGACCCCCGATGCCGGACCCGATCATGGTGCCGGTCGCGCACTTGTCCTCTTCGGTCTCGGGATGCCAGTTGGCATCGTCGAGCGCCTGGCCGGCTGCGGCCATGCCGAAGATGATGAAGTCGTCGACCTTGCGCTGGTCCTTCGGCTCCATCCACTTGTCAGGATTGAACGTGTCGTTCGACCCGTCGCCGCGCACGACCGTGCAGGCGATCTTGGTCTGAAGATCGGAGACGTCGAAGCTCTCGATTCTGCGCGCACCGCTCTCGCCGTTGAGGATGCGCTTCCAGGTCGGCTCGACGCCACAGCCGAGTGGCGACACCATGCCGAGACCCGTGACGACGACCCGCCTCATATCCGAAAACTCCGTATCGACAGATTCACGGCCAATAACAAGAAACCGGCTGACCGCTGCGAAGCGGCCCGTCCGGTTTCAATGTTGTCCCCGCGAAATTGAAGAGCCTTAGCTCTTCGCGTTCTTCTCGAGAAACTTCGTAGCGTCGCCGACGGTGAGAATCGTTTCCGCAGCGTCGTCCGGAATCTCGCAACCGAATTCCTCTTCGAACGCCATCACCAGCTCGACGGTGTCCAGACTGTCGGCGCCGAGGTCGTCGATGAAGCTCGCGTTGTCGACAACCTTCTCGGGTTCAACACCAAGGTGTTCGACCACGATCTTCTTAACCCGCTCGCCAATGTCACTCATTGCTTAACCTCGTGTTGTTCCCTGTAGACCCGACCCCCCGGGACGATACGAGCCGTCGTGGTCGTTTGACTGCCTTCGCTTACGAACTTTGATTTGGCCCATCCTAACCGATGCAGGCCCCGGCGAACGACGGCCAAAGGCTCCGCATCGCCAATATACAGGGTTTCAAAAACCTGCAATGGCGTTCTTTGCCCATCCGTTGTAGGTCCGGTTATCATACTTCAATTGCCTTGACTACAAGCCTCATTTCGCTCCGGAAACGGCCGTTTGCCGCATCCGGCACCGGCCTGACCGGCGGTGCGGCACGAGGCGTCAGATCATGGCCATGCCGCCGTTGACGTGGATGGTTTGCCCGGTGACGTAAGCCGCTTCGTTCGAGCTCAGGTAGACGGCGGCTGCCGCGATGTCTTCGGGCGTCCCCAGGCGCGCAGCCGGAACCTTGGTCAGAATCGTTTCGCGCTGCTTGTCGTTGAGCGCATCCGTCATCGGCGTCTTGATGAAGCCGGGCGCGATGCAATTGGCGGTCACGCCGCGCTTAGCGTATTCGGCGCCGAGGGTCTTGATCATGCCGATCAGGCCCGCTTTCGATGCTGTATAATTGCCCTGCCCCGGATTGCCCGTGACGCCGACCACCGAGGTGATGGCGACGATGCGGCCGAAGCGCTTGCGCATCATCAATTTGGTCGCCGCGCGCGCCAGGCGGAAGGTCGCGGTCAGATTGACGTTGATGACCTCCTCCCAATCCTCGTCGCGAAGCTGCACGAAGAGATTGTCGCGGGTGATGCCCGCGTTGGCGATGAGGATGTCGACTTGTCCCATCGCGGCTTCCGCGGCGGGCACCAGCGCTTCGACCTCATCGGCCTTGGAGAGGTTGCAGGGTAGCACAAAGGCGCGCTCGCCGAGCCTGCCGGCAAGCTCGTCCAGCACGTCCTTGCGCGTTCCGGAAATCGCAACGGCAGCGCCCTGCGCATGCAGCGCCTGCGCGATCGCGCCGCCGATGCCGCCGGTCGCGCCGGTGACGAGCGCCTTTCTGCCAGTCAGATCGAACATGAAGTACTCCTCTAAGCCTGCTTGGCAGCGGCCAGTGCATCCTTGGCGGCAGCGATATCGCTCGGACCGCCAACCGCAACGCCGACGGCACCGTCCGCAATGCGCTTGACGAGTCCCGTAAGCACCTTGCCCGCGCCGATCTCGAAGAAACGGGTGACGCCCTGCGCTGCCATATAGGCAACCGATTCACGCCAGCGCACCGTGCCCGTGACCTGCTCGATCAGGCGGCGACGGATCTCGTCGGGATCGGTGATGGCGCTCGCCAGCACATTCGACACCAACGGCACGGCCGGCGCCTTGATCGTGACCATCGAGAGCGCCTCCGCCATGGCGTCGGCGGCCGGCTGCATCAGCTTGCAATGAAACGGCGCCGACACCGGCAGCAGCATCGCGCGCTTGGCGCCCTTGGATTTGGCGATCTCGACGGCGCGATCGACCGCCGCCTTGTCGCCGGAGACCACAACCTGCCCCCCGCCATTGTCGTTGGCGGCCTGGCAGACCTGCCCCTGCGCCGCCTCTTGGGCGACCTCGATGGCGGCCTCGTAGTCGAGGCCAAGCAGCGCGGCCATTGCACCGGCACCGACTGGCACGGCTTTTTGCATTGCGAGACCGCGGGTGCGAAGCAGCCGAGCGGTATCGGAGATGCTCAGGCTGCCGGCCGCAGCCAGCGCCGAATATTCACCAAGCGAGTGGCCAGCGACGAAGGCTGCGTCCCGCCCGACGGAAAAACCGGCTTCACTCTCCAGCACGCGCAGGGTTGCGAGGGAGACCGCCATCAGAGCTGGCTGGGCGTTTTCGGTCAGCTGAAGGGTCTCGGCCGGACCATCCCAAATGGTCGCCGTCAATTCCTCCCCAAGCGCGGCATCGACCTCATCGAACACGGCGCGCGCCGCCGGAAAGGCGTCGGCGAGGGCCTTGCCCATGCCAACCGCCTGGGACCCCTGCCCAGGAAATGTAAATGCTGCCGTCATCGGCGCTCCCTGCATGTCGGGCGTGATCCTCACGAGAACCGGCAGCCGACTACGCGCGGCCTCAGCCCAAGGTTCCGGATTACGCTCCAAAGGGGGCCGTAGACACTGTCCGGGGTCGGACTGTCAAGCCAAGATGGGAACCCCGGCCAGCATTCAACCAGGGATGTGGCTTTCCTAGAATCCGCCGGCTGTCTGGTTGACGTCGACCTCTGCCCCCGCCCGCGCGCGGCGCGCGCTGTTGACCAGCTGCCCCGGCCGATCGTCCTGATTCGGCTTCGCGGTGGCAAGCCGCAGCACCGCGGCATAGCCCGGCTGCACCTCCATGCGGTCGGCATGCAGGCTGGCGCTCAGCAGGCGATGCACCTTCGGCAAATTGTAGCAGGGCACATAGAACAAGAGGTGATGCTCGAGATGATAATTCACGTAGTACGGGGCGATGAACAGGCGCTCGAGAAAATTGGCATGCGTGGTCCGAGTGTTGCGCAATGGGTCATTGCCGTCAGGGACGACGGCGTGCTCGGCGATGTTGCGGATGCGGGTGATGACCATCATCCAGGTCAGCAGCGGCACCAGCCATAGCAATAGATAGGCCCACCACACGCCGGCCGCCGCGAGCGCAGCAAACATTGCGGCATTGACGACGCATTGTGGGCCGAGCTTTTCCCAGAAATGCGCCGCACGCTGCCGCCATGCCCAGTCCTTTGGCCCGAGCGCGTTGAGCAATTGCGCCTTGCGCTGTTGGTAGCCGGTCTGTCCGCTGATATCGCGAATGAACTTGCGGCGATAACTAAGCTTGGTGATCGGAAACGGCGCCGACAGCACCAGATCGGGATCGTCGTCCTGCTGGGTGCGCGCGTGATGCTGCAAGTGATAGCGCCGGTAGCTCCGCGTCTCCGCAAACAGCGGATAGGCACAGAACCATTGGCTCAGCGCCAGATTGGTTTTCTCATCGGCGGACAAGCAGCCATGCGCGCCGTCATGCATGAGGATGGCAAGTCCAAGCTGGCGCGAGCCGATGATGGCGACGGCGAGAATGTACGTCAGCGGATTGGGCCACCACGCGACCAGAGCGATCGCACCGATGATGAGCGCCCAGGCGTGCGCGATCAGCGCAACGCCTTTCCACGTCACGCGCTGGCGCACGTCGGCCAATTGATCGTCGGTCAGGAAATCGCGGGCACGCATGCGAAGCGCGGTCATGGCCTAACTCTCCTCATCCGAATTGCTCGGCGCATCGCGCTGCTCGACCAGACGCAGGCGCGCAGCCTCGCCTGTGGATTTCGCCTGCTCACCGAGCACGCGCAGCATCTCGCTGCAGAGCTCCTCCGGCGATCGGCCCATGGCGTAGCCTTCGAGAATGACGCCGATAGCGACGGCCCAGAACCGCCGCGAGCTTTCATCGGGCGCGCGCAACGAGCGCCAGCCGTGTCGTGCGACCTGGCTTGCATAGGCCCGCGCGCCTTCGCTGTGCAGCCGTTCGATGGTGCGCTCAACCAGCGGCGCCAGATCCTGCCGCCGCCGCGTCAGTGTCAGGGCTTCGGCGAAGAAGGCGACCGAATCACTCGCCGTGACCGTCTCCGCCAGCGCGTGCGTGTATTCCTGCGGCGTGCGCGTCCTCAGCGCCGCCTGTTCCGTCGCGTGCGCCAGATACAGCAGCTCGCGGCAGGCACATTCGACGAACAGCGCCTCCTTGGTGCGGAAGTAGTAGGTGATCTGGCTCGGGAACGCGTCCGCCGCGGCCGCGATGTCGGTGATCGACGTGCCCGACAGCCCCCGCTCCCGGAACAGCGGGCTTGCCGCATCCAACAGCAGCGACCGCATCTTGCGGCCGGCCGTGCGTGTGGCGCGCGCGGCGTGCTTGGGGTCGCTGGCGCCCGGTTCGAACGGAGCATGGGCAGAATTGTCTGCCATTGGATCCTCCCGCTGACTTCTTTGTATGCTATACAAACAAGCAGGTCAAGCTAGTTCGATTTGCGAGCCGACCGCCACCCGGCTTCGGTTGTGCGAGCCGAGACTTGGCCCCCAACCTTGCAAAGCCGGCCAAAATCCGTATAAGGCGCCCATCCGCAGACCCCGGCCGGGAGCTGAACGGACGGTCTCAGCAAATCATCCGTGATTTTGGTGTGGCAGGGCCAGTCGGCCCGTCGTCCCGTGTTTCCGCCTTCTGAGCTTAATCCCAGAGTCCTTTCCGAAGGTCTCTTAAGGGCTTGACGCCGGGCGATGCGCCAACATGAGGAAAGGACTTCCATGCCTCTTTACGAGCATGTTTTTCTCGCGCGTCAGGACGCGAGCCCGCAGCAGGTCGAAGAGCTGACTGCGCAAATGACCGGTATCGTCGAGGGTCTCGGCGGCAAGGTTACCAAGACCGAGAATTGGGGCGTTCGCTCCCTCACCTATCGCATGAACAAGAACCGCAAGGCGCATTTCGTGCTGCTCAACATCGATGCGCCGTCCGCGGCGATCGCCGAGATCGAGCGCCAGGAGCGCATCAGCGAAGACGTGATCCGCTATCTCAGCGTCCGCGTCGAAGAACTCGAGGAAGGCCCGTCCGCGATGATGCGCAAGGCCGATCGTGATCGCGAGCGTGACGACCGCGGCGGTGGCTTCCGCGGCGAGCGTGAAGGCGGCTTCCGTGGCGACCGCGAGGGCGGCTTCCGCGGTGACCGCGGCCCGCGCCGTCCGCGCGAAGAAGCTGAAACCACTGCGGATGCGGAGTAAGATCAATGGCTGAAGCTGGTGCACGCCGTCCGTTTTTCCGTCGTCGCAAGAGCTGCCCGTTCACGGGCACCAATGCTCCCAAGATCGACTACAAGGACTCCAAGCTGCTGATGCGTTACGTCTCCGAGCGCGGCAAGATCGTGCCGAGCCGCATCACCGCGGTGTCCGCGAAGAAGCAGCGTGAGCTCGCCCGCGCCATCAAGCGCGCGCGGTTCCTGGGCCTCTTGCCCTACGTCATTCGCTGACGCGACCAATTCGACCGGCGGCCGCTGAGCCGCCGGTCCTCGCGTTCTGAACTCATAAGGCCTCCGGGTCGTCCGGTCGCCGATGGTTGGGGCAAACGACGCCTCTAACCGCTCGAAGGGAGCGGGACAGCTGATGATGGCCTTTGGACTGATAGCCCTGATCGCCGGCGCCGCGTCGGCGCTGATGTTCGCCTCGATCATCTCGGGCGCGCTGATCTCGCTCGTCCTGTTCTATCTCGCACCGCTGCCTCTGATGGTCGCCGCGATCGGCTGGGGGCCGCTTTGCGCGAGCCTCGGCGGCATTGCCGCCGCAATCGGCCTCGGCGCGCTGTTCGGCGTGCCCTACTGCATCGCCTTCGCCGTCACCGTCGCATTGCCGGCCTGGTGGCTCGGCCATCTCGTCCTGCTTGGCCGGCCGGTGGGAAGCGTCGCACCAGACGCCTCCGCGTTCGAGCCGCAAGCCGAGCCCGAGGTCGAGTGGTATCCGGTCGGCCGCATCCTGCTCTGGATCGCAGGCTTCGCCGCGCTGACCACCATTGCCGCCCTGCTCACGCTCGGCACCGACGCCGACACCATCAGCCTCACGCTGCGGCGAGGCCTGATGCGCCTCCTCCGCGCCGCCGATCCGCAAACTTCGGGTGAAGCCAGCCAGTTCGTCGACGCACTCGTGCGCATTGCACCGGCCGCCGCCACCATCGTCGCGATGATGACGCTGACTCTCAGCCTCTGGCTCAGCGCCAAGGTGACCGCGACGTCGGGCCGGCTGCGTCGCCCTTGGCCGGACCTGAAAACGGCCGAGCTGCCGCCGATGACGCTCGTGGCACTCTGCATCGCGCTCGCCTTCTGCTTCACGGGCGGGCTGCTCGCGATCGTCGCGCAGATCACCACGGCCGCGCTGATGATGGGCTATGCGCTGACCGGTTTTGCCGTGCTGCATACGCTGACGCTGGCGCTGAAGAGCCGCACCTTCTGGCTCGGCTCGACCTACGCCGTCGTCGTCGTGTTCGGATGGCCCGTCATCGCGATGGTGATCCTCGGTCTTGCGGATGCCGTGTTCGGCTTCCGCGAGCGCTTCCTGCGCAGCCGCCAGCCGCCGCCGCTGCCAACCTCTTAAGTCCAACCCCGGAAACTGAAACAGATCCCTTCAAAGGAGAACGAATATGGAAGTCATTTTGCTGGAACGCGTCACCAAGCTCGGCCAGATGGGCGAAGTCGTGAAGGTTCGCGACGGCTATGCCCGCAATTTTCTGCTCAAGCGCGGCAAGGCGCTGCGCGCCACCGCCGACAACCGTGCCAAGTACGACGGCATGAAGGCTGAGCTCGAGGCGCGCAACCTCCAGGCCAAGGGCGAAGCATCAAAGGTCGCCGAAAAGATCCAGGGCAAGAACATCATCGTGATCCGCCAGGCCTCCGAAGCCGGCCAGCTGTTCGGCTCGGTCACCGTGCGCGACATCGTCATGGCGTTCGAAACCGACGGCGTCCATCTTGACCGTCCGCAGGTGCAGCTCGACGCACCGATCAAGACCATCGGCAAGCACACGGTCACCGTCGCCGTTCACCCGGAGGTCGAGGTCGACATCACCGTGACGGTCGCGCGCAGTCAGGACGAGGCCGAGCGCATCAACCGCGGCGAGGACATCTCGACCCGCAACGAGGACCGCGACGCGGCCGCCGAGGCAATCGCCGCGGCCGGCGAGTTCTTCGATCCGGAAGCCCAGCACGACGAGGTCGAGCCGGCGCCGGCTACGGAAGAGAAGTAATTCCAATGTCGTCATTCCGGGATGGTCCGAAGGACCAGACCCGGAATCTCGAGATTCCGGGTTCTCGCTTCGCGAGCCCCGGAATGACGAGCTCAAAATCAGCCCGGTCGCCTCAGGCGGCCGGGCTTTTCGTTTTCGCGGCGACGTCCTCGCTCAACATCGAAATCGAGGCCAGCGCCGTTGCCGTGTGCTTCTCGACGCCGTCGCTGACGCAGAATACGTCGGCCGCAACCACCGAGACCTGACGGCCCGGCTTGATTACGCGGGCACGGCAGATCAGCTTCTCGCCGACTGCAGGCGACAATAAATTGAGCTTGTACTCCGCCGTCAGCGCCGGCTGGCCACGCGAGGTCGCGGCTGCGATCGTTGTGGCGTTGTCGATCAGGAAGGCGGTGACGCCGCCGTGGAAGAAGCCGTGCTGCTGTAGCAGTTCCGGCCGGCGATCCACGGCGATGGTGCAGGTGCCGCGCGACAAGTCCGAAAGCTCGGCGCCGACCAGGTTCATGAAGCCCTGCCGGCCGACATTGGCGTGGATGCGTTCGGCAATCGGTGCGAACTCCGGATCAGCTGCGGCTGACATGCACTCTCTCCTGTTGCTCGTTGATGCGGTCGAACGGCCTTAGCGCCCGAATGGCGCAGGCGATCAGCATCTCGGCCTCCCCGCGAGGATCGGTGTGGTCACGTCCCGACAGGAAGGCGCGGCAGAAGATCTGCGCCGGCCCGATCAGTTGGCTGATGAACATTGCCGCCGTCATCGGCAAGAGCTCACCGCGTGCAACCAGCGGCGCGCGCCAGCGGTCGATGCCGTCGGCGAGGCGCGCGTTCTGCGCGCGCTGGGCTTCGCGAACCTCCTCGCCCCACTCGCTGCGGGAAATCTCGAAGAGGTAGCGCGCCTCGCGCCGGCTGGTCACGACCCACTCAAGATGCGCCCGGATCAGCCGATCGATGCCCTGCTCCGCACCGGGGACGGGATTGAGCGCGGTCAGCATTGCGGCGTGATAGTGCCGCAGGACCTGCAGGAACAGCGCACCGGCGAGCTCCTTCTTCGAGCCGAAGGCGTGAAAGAAGCTGCCATTGGAGGCGCGCGCGCGGGTGCGGATCGCAGTCACCGTCGCGGCTTCGAAACCAACGCGGTCGAACACGATCAGCCCGGCCGCCAACAGCTCGTCTCGCACGCTCGCCGTCATTGCCGCCTCCTAGAGCATTACTCTAGAGTGGCACTCTAGGCCTCGTCAATTCAATGCGGAGGCCGCGATCAAAGCGGTCGCGCATGTCCATCAAAACCAGGCTGGTTAGCGCGAGATCGGCGGCGTCGGCGGACCGGACGACTCGGCTGGCGCGGCAGGCGGAGCTGCAGCGGTTGCGGGAGGTGCCGGCGCCTTGGCCGGTTCGGAGCTGGCAGCAGGCGCAGTCGGCGTCGGAGCCGCCTCTCCCGTCGCTCTGGGCGCGGCCGGCTCGATCGGCGTCACGGTGGCTGGTGCAGACGGCATCACCTGCGGCACCGGATCGGGGCGCAGCGGCGGAGCTTCACTGCCGCGCGGCTCGACCTTCGCGGTATCAGGCATGGCGTCGGCGGGCTTCTCCGATGCCTTACCACTGTCGGGCTTGGTCTCGTCACGACCCGGCTCGACCTTGGCGCTGTCGGGCTTGGCCGTCTCAGGCTTCGGCTCGCTCTTCTTGTCTTCAGTGGCCGGCGCGGCGGCGTCGACCTTCGGTGCTTCCTCAGTGCCGGGCCTGCCGCGGCGCTTGGCTTTGCGCCCCTCGGGTGCTGCCTGGCCTTCGGATTTCATGCCTTCGTCAGCCGGCCGCGCAGCCCGCTTCTGGCGCGGGCCCTCGGCCGCAGGAGCGGACCCCTCGCCCTCCGGCTTGGCGGCCTCCTGCGAGCGCTGGCGGCGGCCCTGATGTTCGGACTGGCCCGGAGCTGTATTGGCTTCTCGCTCCCTGGCGCCGTCCTTTTTGTCCCTGCCGTCCTTGGCCTGATACCGGGCGTCGGTGGCACCATTGGAGACGAGGTAGGAGGCGAGGATACCCGCCATATCCGAGCTCGTGGTGTAGTGCTGGCGCAGGAAGCCCGGCAGCGAACTCGGCGCCACGGACTTCAGAAGTCCCCGCGGGCTCCTGTGGCAGGCATTGCAGGTCTGCGCGAAGAGCTGGGACGGAGTCTTGCCGGCCTCGAGGTTCGTTGCCTGCGCAAGCACGGTATCGGTTGCGCCGAAGCCGATCAGA
The DNA here is from genome assembly GCF_023073535.1 of Bradyrhizobium sp. 179. Classification (NCBI taxonomy): domain Bacteria; kingdom Pseudomonadati; phylum Pseudomonadota; class Alphaproteobacteria; order Hyphomicrobiales; family Nitrobacteraceae; genus Bradyrhizobium; species Bradyrhizobium sp. 179. The sequence continues at coordinate 51,646 of NZ_JADPJR010000130.1, forward strand.
AGCAGTACCGTCGCGAGACTGAACGCTCGGCTCGACATTTCCCATCATCTCCACTGAAATCCGAGAGGTGCAGCCGGCATCCCGCGCGGCGGCGGTCACCTTTTATCCGATTGAGCCGCGAATGGAAGCAGGCCCGCGCGCAAGGATGTGATTAAGCGCTTTTCGAATATCGGCTTTGAGCACAGCGCAATGGCGGAGCCGGAACTGGCTCGCTAGATTTTAGATGCAAACGCATAGGAACCGCTGCGGCGCCTGGGCGTCAGATATGAAGGCCGGGTTAGTCGCAAACTTTCGGGTCCGCTCGAGAGGAAATGCCGATGGACCGCTTGTTGCATAAGTTTCTGTCTCAATTCATCCGGCGCGGGTCGATGACGGTGACCAGCGCAAGCGGGAGGACGTTCACCGTCGGCGACGGCTCCGGCGCCCCGGTCGCAGTCCGTTTCGTCACGAAAGACGCAGAACGAAAAATCCTCATCAACCCCGAGCTCGGGCTTGGCGAAGCCTATATGGATGGCGAGTTCGTCGTCGAACACGGCACCATAGCTGATGCCCTCGCGATCCTGCTGGATCAACCCGACCTATTGCCGCAGTGGGCCAAACCGTGGTGGCACCTGCGCTATCTGACCCGCCACCTCAAGCAGTTCAATCCGCGCTCGCGCTCCCGCAGGAACGTGGCGCACCACTACGATCTCGACGCCCGGCTCTATTCGCTCTTTCTTGATGCTGACAAGCAATATAGCTGCGCCTATTTCGAGACGCCGGAGACCACGCTCGATGACGCGCAGCTCGCCAAGAAGCGGCACATCGCCGCGAAGCTGCTCGTCGGGGCGGGCCAGCGTGTGCTCGACATCGGCTCGGGCTGGGGCGGGCTCGGGCTCTATCTTGCCGAGATCGCGGGCGCCGACGTCACCGGCATCACTCTGTCCACCGAGCAATTGCGAATCGCCAATGCGCGCGCCGCCGAAAAGGGGCTGACGGGGTCGGCCAAATTCCTGCTGCAGGACTACCGCGACATCGAAGGCCCATTCGACCGCATCGTCTCGGTCGGCATGTTCGAGCATGTCGGCGCCCGCTTCTACGACACCTACTTCCAACGCTGCGCCGAGCTGCTGAGCGAGGACGGCGTCATGCTGCTGCACTCGATCGGCCGTTCGCAGGGACCGGACTCGACCAATCCCTGGATCGCCAAATACATCTTCCCCGGCGGCTACATCCCCGCTCTCTCCGAGGTGCTGCCGTCGATTGAGCGGGCGGGCCTATTGGTCTGCGACATCGAGATCCTGCGCCTGCACTACGCCGAGACGCTCAAAGCCTGGCGAGAGCGCTTCATGGCGCGGCGCGAGGAAGCCGTGCAGCTCTACGACGAGCGCTTCGCGCTGATGTGGGAGTTCTACCTGGCGGCCTGCGAAATGACCTTCCGCAAGCAGGCAATGATGAACTTCCAGATCCAGCTCACCCGGCGCCAAGGCGTCGTGCCGATGACGCGCGACTACATCGCGCGCGAAGAGGCCCGGCTGCGGGCCAACGAGGGCGGCGCCAAGCCCAGGCTGAAGCTTGCAGGTGAATAAGCCCTAATGATGCAGGCCGGAAATCTGGGAAAGCCGCAAGGAGGCGGTTAGCGCCAGTTGCGTCCGTAATTCCAAAAGCACTCCAGGTGCAACCGGCTGACGCCGCACTTCAGGCCGCTCGGCGTGCTCCATGGCCGCGATCAGTCCGGCTAGCCAAAGCCGGCTGCCTGCCTCGCTTCGCCACATCTGCTGCTGCCGTTCTGGCCGCATCGCTTGCGTCTCCCTGCTGGCGAGTCGGGGACAACCCCCTGCCCGCCGGCCTGTTCCGGCTCTACCCGAAAGAATCCGGGAAGATGTGATCTGCTTCACACAAAACTGGTCGGACTTGGCTTAGATCGTCGCCATGCGCAAAGAGACCCAAACCGCATTCGACGTGCAAAACGACCTCCGCACCGATTACGCCCTGATCGTCACCGGCATCGGGGCGGCCTTGGCTGCGCTGGTCTACCTCCTGCTGGTCTGAATCCGAGCCGAAAGCTCCCAGCGTGCGTCAATTCGCGCGTTCTTCGATAGGTCTGCGCACCAATCCATAAGGTTCACGCCTTCAGGCTTTTTGCACGGCGCGGGTGCGTCCGCTCCCAAGCCGCACCCGGTTCCGCGAAAATCCGTCAAGCGCGGGGCGTGCTGCGGCGGCCAATCATCCACCATTTTCACTGAACGGTTGATAGCGGTCAGCTTTTGCTTCCGCTTTCGCCTGCAGCGGCGCTTTATCCCCGCCCCGCATCCGCCCTAGAAAATTGCTAAGCACGTCCGACCATGGCCCTGACTGATTCGAACGTTCTCAAACTCGCGCCCGACGCCGGAACGCCCGCCTATCGGAGCGCGCCACACAATATCGAGGCGGAACAGAGCCTCCTGGGCGCGATCCTCGTCAACAACGACGCCTTCTATCGCGTATCCGATTTCCTGGAGGCGAAGCATTTCTTCGAGCCGCTACACCAGACCATTTTCGAGACCGCCGGCAGCCTGATCCGAATGGGCAAGATCGCGACGCCCGTCACGCTCAAGACGTTCCTTCCCGCCGATACCGATGTCGGCGGCATGACCATCGGGCAATATCTGGCGCGGCTCGCCGCCGAAGCGACCACCATCATCAACGCCCAGGATTACGGCCGCACCGTCTACGACCTGTCGCTCAGGCGCGACCTGATCGGCATCGGCGAGGACATGGTCAATGTCGCATACGACGCGCCCGTCGATTTTCAGCCGCGGGCGCAGATTGAGGACGCCGAACGCAAGCTCTACGAACTTGCCGAGTCTGGCCGTTATGACGGCGGTTTCCAGAAATTCTCGCAGGCGCTGACGGTCGCCGTCGATCTTGCGGCGAAGGCGTTCCAGCGCGACGGAAAGCTGTCGGGCATCTCGACGGGCCTGCGCGATCTCGACACCAAGATGGGCGGCTTGCAGCATTCCGACCTCATCATCGTGGCGGGACGTCCCGGCATGGGCAAGACCTCGCTGGCGACCAACATCGCCTACAACGTCGCGCAAGCCTATGTTCCGGAACTCCAGGCCGATGGCACCATGAAGGCCGCCAATGGCGGCGTGATCGGCTTCTTCTCCTGCGAAATGTCGGCCGACCAGCTCGCCACGCGTATCGTGGCCGAGCGCACCGGCATCCCCTCCTCGCACATCCGCCGCGGCGGCATCACGGAAGCCGATTTCGAGAAGATCCGCCAGGTCTCGATCGAGCTGCAATCGCTGCCGTTCTATGTCGACGCCACCGGCGGCCTGTCGATCGCGCAGCTGATGGCGCGCGCCCGGCGGCTCAAGCGCCAGAAGGGCCTCGATCTCCTGGTGATCGACTACATCCAGCTGTTGTCCGGCTCGGGCAAGCGCGCCAGCGACAGCCGCGTGCAGGAAATCACGGAGATTACGACCAGCCTGAAGGCGCTGGCGAAGGAGCTCAACGTCCCCGTGATCGCGCTGTCTCAGCTCTCGCGTCAGGTGGAATCGCGTGACGACAAGCGGCCGCAGCTCTCGGACCTGCGCGAATCCGGCTCGATCGAGCAGGACGCCGACGTCGTGCTGTTCGTGTTCCGCGAGGAATATTACCTCGCCATGAAGGAGCCGCGTCCCGGCACTGAGGAGCACGCCAAATGGCAGGCCGACATGGAACGCACGGTCGGCCGGGCCGAAGTCATCATCGGCAAGCAGCGCCATGGCCCGACCGGCACGGTCGAGCTGCACTTCGACGCCTCGGTCACCCGCTTCGGCGACCTCGCCCATGACGGCCAATTGCCGGATCGCAGCGACTATTAGAAACTGTTCCCCGGGTTGAACCCCTCGGGTCTCTTGCGTAAAACGGCGCCATGACAATGGCGTCCGACCCGAAAACGATCCCCCAATCCGGTCTTCTCTCCGCGGAGGCCAGTCAGGCTGCCGCGCTCGCCGCCTATGGCGGCGTACTCACCGTCGATCTCGACGCCATCATCGCCAATTGGCGCAAGCTCGAGAAGACGGCGGTGCCGGCCGAGTGCTCGGCGGTTATCAAGGCCGACGCCTATGGCTGCGGCGCCGCCGAAGTCGCGCGTGCCCTGAGCAAGGCCGGCTGCAAGACCTTCTTCGTCGCCACCATAGAGGAAGCGCGCAAGGTGCGCGCGGCCGTGCCGGAGCCCACGATCTACGTGCTCAGCGGCTATTTCCAGAACACCGGCGAGCACTATGCGAAGATCAATTGCCGGCCGGTGATCGGCGACCTCAACGAGCTCGCCGAATGGGACGTGTTCTGCCGCCGCACCGGCTGGACCGGAGGCGCCGCTGTTCACATCGACACCGGCATGAACCGGCTCGGCCTGACGCTTGCGGAAGCGCAGGCCATCATCCCCCGAATCAATGCCGGCGATCACGGCATCACGCTGGTGATGAGCCATCTGGTCTCGGCCGAGCAGCTCAACAGCCCGGTGAATGCAAGACAACTCGCAGCCTTCCGCGGCATCGCCAGCGAGTTCTCAGGCGTGCCGGCGGCGCTCGCCAATTCCTCCGGTATCTTCCTCGGCGCGCCCTTCCAGTTCGACATGGTGCGGCCGGGGGCCGCACTCTACGGCGTCAATCCGACGCCGGAGGCCGACAATCCGATGCAGCAAGTCGTGGATCTCAAGGCGCGCATCGTGCAGATCCGCACGATCGAGCGCGGCGAGACTGTCGGCTATGGCGGCACCTGGACCGCACGGCGGCCGACCAAGCTCGCGATCATTGCGGTCGGCTATGCCGACGGCTATTTCCGCGCCGCCAGCTCCAATGACGGCACCCGCGGCGCCGAAGTCATCGTGGCCGGAAAACGTTGCCCGGTCGCGGGCCGCATCTCGATGGACCTGATCGCAATCGATATCACCGACCTGCCGCCGAACGCGGCGCGGCGCGGCCACATGGTGACGCTGCTCGGCGAGGGCATTACCGTCGACGAGCTCGCGCATCATTTCGGCACGATCGGCTATGAGGTGCTGACCAGCCTCGGCCGCCGCTATGCCCGCCTCTACAAGGGCGGCAATATCGTGGAGCCGCTGACAAAGCCAGCTGCCGCACAGGCGGGTGAGCAGCCGCCCTCCCCGCCGCCGGTGGAGCAGCCGGCAAGCCCGCCGCCGCTGCGGAGCTGAACAGCTCGTCGCTTACTTCTTTTTCCGGTTGTCCAGCGCCGCCTTGCAGGTCGCGCTGAGCTGATCGCGCTTGCCGTTGAGACAGGCGACGATGCCGCCGCCGGGCGCGATGCCGGCGCAGAATTTGTCATAGTCCGCCTTGCACGCACCGCGCGGATCGGACGATTGTGCCGATGCGCCTCCGGAGAACGCGATGACGAGTGCGATGGCAACAAAGCTCAACTTGGACATTGTGTCTCCGGAATCGGAAGGCAGAAGCGTCAGCCCTACATGAAGATTGCGACATTCAACATCAACAACGTCAATCGCCGCTTGCCCAATCTCTTGGCATGGCTGCGGATCGCGAAGCCCGATGTCGTCGCGCTTCAGGAGTTGAAGGCAAGTGATGGCGAATTTCCGGCGGCGACCATCGAAAAAGCCGGCTATGGCGCAGTCTGGCGTGGACAAAAGACCTGGAATGGCGTCGCCATCCTCGCCCGCAGCGCCGAGCCGGTGCTCACCCGCGATCGCTTGCCGGGGACGACCGACGATCACGAAGCCCGCTATATCGAAGCCGCCGTACGCGGCGTCATCGTCACCAGCATCTATCTGCCGAACGGCAACCCGCAGCCGGGGCCGAAATTCGATTACAAGCTGGACTGGTTCGCGCGGCTGAGGCGCCACGCCAAGAGCTTCATCAAGCAGGAGCTACCGGTGGTGCTCGCCGGCGACTACAACGTCGCGCCGACCGCGATCGACATCTATCCGACGCGCTCATGGGACAAGGATGCGCTGATCCAGCCGAAGAGCCGTGCGGCGTTTGCCTCACTGGTCGAACAAGGCTGGTGCGACGCGATCCGCGAACTGCATCCCCAAGAGCGCATCTACACGTTCTGGGACTACAAGCGAAACCGCTGGCCGCGCGATGCGGGCCTGCGGCTCGATCATCTGCTGCTCAGCCCTGCCCTCGCCCCGCGCCTGGTCAAAGCCGGCGTCGACAAGAAGATCCGCGGCGAGGATGGCGCGAGCGATCACGCGCCGGCGTGGATCGTGTTGCGGTGACTCCTCACCACAGATTCCTGCCGTCGATCACGTTCACGGGTAAGGCGTCCAGATCGAAATCGTCGAACAGGCGCGCATTCACGGCGACCTTGGGATTTTCGAAATCGGGCTTGCCCGTCGACCAGTCCGGCGATTCCGAATAGGTGCCGCAGCCGCAATTCGCGCAGAAGTGATGTTTGACAGAGCGGCTGCCCCAGAGATTAGGTCGCGACGTTGTCGGGGGGCGACAGCAGGCGGAACTGGGCCGGCGTGTAATAGGCCCATAGCGCGCCGCGCTTGGTGCAGAGCGTGCAGGTGCAGCGCGTCACGCTCGACGGCGCTTCCGTCACCTCGAACACCGTCTCACCGCAATGACAGCTTGCCTCGATCGGCATGACCTCTCTCCGTTTTGTCAGGACATGGTCGTAGCCGGCCGCTGCTGCCAACATGCTGTCAGCAGCCTCGCCAATGGATTTCAAACCCACACGGATGGCGGTCTTCCGGTCGCTCCAACACAAACATGGAAAACAACCCCATGCACAGTAGCCGACCCCTGTCCGCTCAATAGGTTACGCGCATTCCGAATTCGATTTGGTTCAAGAGCCTCTTGACCTCAGCGGTGCTGGTTATCATACTGGTCTGACCAAGATCAGACCAAGAGACCGGGATGGAGCTCAAGCGGGCGGCTGAAGGCGAAAAAGGGTTCGAGAAGGTGTTCGCCTTCTTGCGCGAGCGCCTGCTGGCGGGCTCGCTCAAGCCCGGCGACCGGCTGATTTCCGAACGCGAGCTGGCGACCCTGCTCGGGGTCAGCCGGCCGATTGTCCGCGAAGCGCTGCGGGCCCTGACCGTCCTCGGCATCGTCGAGATCCGCCACCGCATCGGCACCGTGGTGACGCGGCCGGACGTCTCCGTGTTGAATGATTTCTTCACCTTTGCGCTGGCCCAACAGGCGGACATGCTCGATGACGTCATGCAGGCCCGCGTAGCGATCGAATGCCAGGCGATCAGGCTGGCCTGCGAACGCGCCAACATAGCCGATTTCGAACGTCTCCAACGCGCGCTGGCAAAAATCGGAGAAACAATCGACGAGGCGGATGCCGGCGGCATGGCCGACTTCGACTTCCATCGCGCCATTGTCGTCGCCTCGCATTCGGAGACGTTGTCGGTTCTACACAGTTCGATGGGGGGCCTGCTGACGCATTCGCACCGCAGCCGCCGCGAGTTGGTCCAGGCCTTCCCGTCGATGAAGACGTATCTGATCGATGATCACCGGCGCATCTTCGAAGCGGTCATTGCACGTGATCCGGAGCGCGCAGATGCGACGCTGCGCAAGCATTTTGCCATCGGCGACGAATACCGGCGGCGCGCCGTTGCCGGCGACATCGACAAGGCCAGCGCCTCAGGCTGATCGCGGCCAATCGATCAAGAAGCCAATCAAGCAAGAAACCAATCAAGCAAGAAACGGACTGACACCATGGGACGGAACGACAAGGGCAATGTCGGCTTCATCGGCATCGGCACGATGGGACGCGAGATGGTGCGCAACCTGCTGGCGGCCGGCCACGCGGTTCGCGTCTTCGATCTGAACGAAGCCGCGCTGGCGGAAAGCCTCAAGGAAGGTGCGACCCGCACCGACAGCCCCGCCGAGGCCGCGCAAGGCGCCGACATCGTCATCACCATGCTGCCCGACACGCCCCATGTCGAGGCGACGATTTACGGCGACCACGGCCTCCTGGAGTCCCCTCCTCCCGGCAAGCTGATCGTCGACATGAGCACGATCTCGCCGGTCGCCGTCCGTCGTATCCATGCCGAGCTGCAAAAAGCCGGCGTCGGCTTCATCGACGCGCCGGTCTCGGGCGGGCCTGTGGGCGCCAAGAACGCTGCGCTCTCGATCATGGCCGGTGGCGATGCTGAAGCCTTTGCCAAAGCCGAGCCGTTCTTCCGTGCGATGGGCACGACCATCACGCATGTCGGAGCCTCCGGCGCTGGCCAGACCGTCAAACTCTGCAACCAGCTGATCTGCGGCATCAACATCCAGGCCATTTGCGAGGCGCTTGCGCTCGGGCGCGCCTCCGGGGTCGATCTCAACCTGCTGCGTCGGGTGCTGCTCGGCGGCTCGGCGGCCTCGTGGATGCTCGACAAGCTCGGCCCGTCCATGATCGAGGGCGACGTCGGCGCCGGCTTCCGCATCGACCTGATGCTGAAAGACCTGCGCCTGGTGCAGGAGCACGCGCAGGCGCTGAACGTGCCGCTGCCCGGCACTGCGCTCGTCACCAGTCAATATGTCGATGCGCGCGCGCATGGCGAAGGCAGCTACGGCAACCAGGCGCTGTTCCGTGTCTATGACCGCATGACCAACCAGGTGACGGGCTGAACTCGATACGATGACCCTCCAACTCGACTTTCCCGCAGTGCTGGAGCGCTGGCCAAGTTTTCTGGCCGGCGCCGCGCTCACGTTGGAGTTGGCATTCTTCGCGACCGTGCTCGGCGCCCTGCTCGGAACGCTTGCGGCGGTCGGGCGCGGCACGCACAACGCGCTGATCGCGGGCGCCTGCAAGGTCTATGTCGAGACCATCCGCAACACCCCACTGCTCGTGCAGATCTTCCTGGTTTATTTCGGCCTCGCCAGCCTTGGCCTAAAATACTCCGCCTTCACCGTGGCGGTGGCCGCGCTGACCATCAATGTCGGCGCCTATACCGCCGAGATCATGCGGGCCGGCTTTGAGGCGATCCCGCGCGGACAGATCGAGGCCGCCGAAGGGCTGGCACTGTCGCGCCTCCAGATCTACTGGCACATCATCCTGCTGCCCGCGATCGAGAAGGTCTATCCGGCGCTGACCAGCCAATTCGTGCTGCTGATGCTGGCCTCCTCGGTCTGCTCGCAGATCTCGGCCGAGGAGCTCACCGCAGTCGCGAACTACATCCAGTCGGACACCTATCGCGCCTTCGAGACCTACATCATCGTGGCCGTGCTCTACGTCATCCTGTCGTTGGTGATGCGCGCGGGCTTCTGGGGCCTCGGCCTCGTGCTGTTTCCGCGCCGGCGCCGGCTCGGCACGCCGTTGTGAGATGACCATGGGCGGACATCTCAACATCAATCATCTGATGTTCCTCGGCCAGGGCGCGCTGTGGACGATCGGATTGTCCATGATCGCGCTGATCGGCGGCGGCATCGTCGGCTTCGTGATTGCGCTGGCGCGGATCTCGCCGCTCAAATCGGTGCGGATCGCCAGTGCCGTCTATGTCCAGCTCGTCCAGGGCACGCCGCTGCTCGTCATTCTGTTCCTCGGCTATTTCGGCTTGGCCGCCATCGGCCTGAAGGTCTCGCCGCTCGCCGCGGCCGGCGCCTCGCTGACGCTCTATGTTGCCGCCTATCTCGGCGAGATCTGGCGCGGCTGCATCGAGTCCGTGCCGAAGCCGCAATGGGAAGCTGCCGAAGGCCTGGCGCTGAGCCGGACCCAGCGCATGATCAAGGTGATCCTGCCGCAGGCGATCCGCATCGCGACGCCTCCGACCGTCGGCTTCATGGTGCAGATCATCAAGAACACCTCGCTCGCCTCCGTCGTTGGCTTCGTCGAGCTGATGCGCTCGGGCCAGATCGTCAACAACTCGCTGTTCGAGCCGTTCGCCATCTACGCCATCATCGCCGCCACCTACTTCGCCATGTGCTATCCCCTGTCGCTGTTCAGCCAGAGGCTGGAACGGCGGATGGGGTATGGCAGGTCCAACCTCGCGCCGGCCTGACATGCAACAAAACGCCCTCTCCTCCGAGCCCATCGTGTCGCTCCGCGACGTCCAGAAAAGCTTTGGCCCGCTGCGGGTGCTCGACGGCGTCTCCTTTGCCGTCGAACGCGGCGAGGTGCTGGCGCTGATCGGGCGCTCCGGCTCTGGCAAGAGCACGGCGCTGCGCTGCATCGACCGCTTCGAGAAGGTGGACGGCGGCGAGATCGTCGTCTGCGGACACAGGGTCGACCGGCCGGACGTCGATCTGCGTGCGCTGCGCCAGGACGTCGGCATCGTGTTCCAGAGCTACAATCTGTTTCCGCACCTCACGATCGAGCAGAACATCACGCTCGCGCCGTGCGCCGTGAAGGGCCTGACCGCTTCGCAAGCCAAGGACCTCGCGCGAAAAGTGCTCGCACAGGTCGGGCTCGAGGAGAAACTGCATGCCTATCCCGAACAGCTCTCCGGCGGCCAGCAGCAGCGCGCCGCGATCGCCCGTTCGCTCGCGATGCAGCCGAAGGTGATGCTGTTCGACGAGGTCACCTCCGCGCTCGATCCGGAGCTCACCGGCGAAGTGCTGAAAGTGATCGAGCAGCTCGCGGCTGATGGCATGACCATGGTGATGGTCACCCACGAGATGGGCTTTGCCAAAGGCATCGCCGACCGGATCGTCTTCATGCATCGCGGCAAGGTCCACGAGACCGGGCCGGCCTCGATCCTGACGTCGCCGGCAACGCCCGAGCTCATGCAATTCGTGGGCACTGGAAACCTGAAATCATAACAGGAGAGGAGAACCAAAGGATGACAAACAGGACATTGCTGGGGGCGGCCGCGCTGTGCTGCCTCGTCATGATATCGGCCGCGCCGGCATCTGCCGATCTGCTCGACGACATCACGAAGGCGAAGAAAATCCGCATCTCGACGGACCTTGCCATCCCGCCGTCGGGCATGATGGATTCCACGATGAAGCCAACCGGCTCCGACGTCGAAGTCGCCCAGCTGCTCGCCAAGGATTGGGGGCTCGAGCTGGAATTCATCCAGACCACCGGCGCGACCCGCATCCCCAACGTCCTGACCGGCAAGGCCGACATCATCATCTCGACCCTGTCGGTGACGCCGGACCGCGCCAAGGTGATCGACTTCACCAAGCGCTATGCGACGCTGCAATCCGATATCGGCTGCCTGAAATCGTCGGCCGTCAAGGACTGGCCCGACCTGAAGGACAAGCCGATCGGCGTCTCGCGCGGCACCACGCAGGACACGACGCTGTCCAACATGAAGGACAAGGACCTCAAGATCGCCCGCTACGACGACGATGCCACGATGGTGACGGCGGCCGTCTCCGGCCAGGTCGACTGCGTCGCCTCGTCCGCGACGATCATCAACCAGATCGGGGTGAAGAACCCCTCGCGGGTGTTCGAGTCCAGGATTCCGCTGGCGACCTTCGACCTCGCCATCGGCCTGAAGAAGGGCGAGCAGCGCCTGATGGACAAGCTCAACGCCTGGATCACCGAGAACGTCAAGAACGGCAAGCTCAACGCGATCTACAAGAAATTCCACGGCGTCGAACTGCCGCCCGACATGCGCAGCTGAATCAAACGGACAATCGTGACAGCCGCATACGGCTGTCACGATCAATGCAAGATCAAGAAGGATATTACATGCGTCTCGTCATCGGATCCGACCACGCCGGCTGGCCGCTCAAGCGGACCGTCATCGATCACATCCGCAAGCTCGGCCACGACGTTATCGACGTCGGCTCCTATGACGACAAGCCGGTGGACTTCCCCGACATCGCGCGCGCCGTGGCGCAGAAGGTGACTTCGGGCGAAGCCGCGCGCGGCATCATGGTGTGCGGCACCGGCGTCGGCGCCTCGATCGCGGCCAACAAGATGAAGGGCATCCGCGCCGCGGTGTGCCATGACGTCCATTCCGCCCATCAGAGCGTCGAGCACGACGACGTCAACGTCATGTGCATCGGCGCGCAGATCGTCGGCGCCTGGCTCGCCGTGGATCTCGTGTCCTCCTACCTCTCGGCCGAATTCTCGACCGACGAGGATTTCCGCCGCCGCGTGGAGAAGCTGCGCGTCATGGACGAGCAAGGCTGACCGCCTCTCCATGACCCTGGTGTTCGGTCGTCGGCCGATACGAAGCGGTCGGCGATACCTTTGTCGGCGCATTCGCAGCCATGCTCAGGGAAAGCGTGTCGCTGCAGCGCGCTCGTGGTAAGCTGCGAAGCCGCGGCATTGAAATGTCTCAAAGCCGGCGGCCAGACCGGCATGTCGATGCGTAGCGCGATCGGTTCCCTCGCCTCACGGATCGCCCATATCGCTGGGCGCGGCTAAACTCTCCCGATTCGGGGAGCCCATTTTGGCCTTTCTCTTCGTCCTCAGCGTCGGCCTCATCGCCGGCACCATCTCCGGCGTCGTCGGCACCGGCTCGTCGATCATGCTGATGCCGGTGCTGGTCTATGCCTATGGGCCGAAGGAAGCCGTGCCGATCATGGCGGTGGCCTCCGTGATGGCGAACTTTGCGCGGATTTTGGCGTGGTGGCGCGAGGTCGACTGGCGGGCTTGCGCGGCCTATTCGGTGACGGGCATTCCGGCGGCAGCGCTCGGCGCACGGACGCTGCTGGCGCTGCCCGCGCACGCGGTCGATCTCACCATCGGCATCTTCCTGATCGCGATGGTTCCGGTGCGGCACTGGTTGGCGCGGCACGACCTGAAGGCCAATCTGTGGCATCTCGCGATCGGCGGTGCCGTCATCGGCTATCTCACCGGCATCGTGGTCTCGACTGGCCCGCTCAGCGTGCCCTTGTTTCTGTTTTACGGGCTCAGCAAGGGCGCGTTCCTCGCGACTGAAGCCGCCTCGTCGCTTGGCCTCTATTTCGCGAAATCCGTGACGTTCGAGCGCTTCGGCGCCCTGACCGGCGAGGTCTTTGTCAAGGGCCTGATCGCGGGCGCCTCGCTGATGTCGGGCGCCTTCGTCGCGAAGCGTTTCGTGCTGCACCTGAAGCCGGAGATGTTTCGCCTGCTGATGGACGCGATCATGGTCGCGGCCGGGCTCTCCATGCTATGGAACGCGACTCAATCTCCTTGAGCACGAATCGCTATCTCCATGGCCAAGACCACCCTCTCTTTCGTCTGCCAGAACTGCGGCGCGGCCTATAATCGCTGGCAGGGCAAGTGCGAGTCCTGCGGCGAGTGGAACACGCTGGCCGAGGAGGACACCAGCGGCAGCGTGCCGGTGTCGATCCGCTCCAAACGCAAGGGACGGACGTTTGCGCTGGAGAGCCTTGCCGGAAGAAGCCCGGATGCGCCGCGTCTGTCGTCAGGGATGACCGAGCTCGACCGCGTCACCGGCGGCGGGTTCGTCCGCGGCTCGGTGCTGCTGGTCGGCGGCGATCCCGGCATCGGCAAATCCACCCTGCTGACGCAGGCGACCAGCCTGCTGGCGCGCGCCGGCCACCGCGTCGTCTACATCTCCGGCGAAGAGGCGGTCGCGCAGGTGCGCCTGCGCGCAGAGCGGCTTGGGCTGTCGGATGCGCCGGTGCAGCTCGCCGCCGAGACTTCGGTGGAGGACATCGTCTCGACGCTGTCGGAGGGCGCGGTGCCCCGGCTGATCGTGATCGACTCGATCCAGACGATGTGGACCGATACGGTGGAATCCGCGCCCGGCACCGTGACCCAGGTCCGTGCCTCGGCGCAGGCGCTGATCCGCTTTGCCAAGAAGACCGGTGCCGCCATCATCCTGGTCGGCCACGTCACCAAGGACGGCCAGATCGCCGGCCCCCGTGTGGTCGAGCACATGGTCGATGGCGTGATGTCGTTCGAGGGCGAAGGCTCGCAGCAGTTCCGCATCCTGCGGGCGGTGAAGAACCGGTTCGGGCCGACCGACGAGATCGGCGTATTCGAGATGACAGGCCTCGGCCTGCGCGAGGTCACCAACCCCTCCGAGCTGTTCCTGTCCGAGCGCGATCTCGGCACGCCCGGCACCGCCGTGTTCGCAGGAATCGAGGGCACAAGGCCCGTCCTGGTCGAATTGCAGGCACTCGTGGCCCCGACCTCGCTCGGCACCCCGCGCCGGGCCGTCGTCGGCTGGGACCCGAGCCGGCTCTCGATGGTGCTGGCGGTGCTGGAAGCCCATTGCGGGGTCAAGCTGTCCGGCCATGACGTCTATCTCAACGTCGCCGGCGGCTTGCGCATCAACGAGCCGGCGGCGGATCTGGCGGCTGCGGCAGCACTGGTGTCGTCGCTGGTTAATGCGCAGTTACCGACCGATGCCGTCTATTTCGGTGAGATCTCGCTGTCCGGCGTCGTCCGCCCCGTCGCGCAGACCCCAGCCCGGCTGAAGGAAGCGGCAAAACTCGGCTTCCAGCGCGCCGTGCTGCCCGAATCGGCCCGGGGTGAGACCAGCGGCGATGCCGGGTTGTCGCTGAACGCGGTCAACAGCCTGACGACATTGGTGGCCGAAATCGCCGCCCGCGGCTCGCGCCGGGGCGAATCGAACGGGCCGGCCGAGAAAAATGCCACACCGGCAAGATTCCGCCGTGGAGATGGTTAGCCGGAGGTGACGTCGGAGGCCCCCGCCGCTATACAGCCGTCACAAAAGCAGCATGGGATTGCGTGGTTGCGGCCTTGCCGGGAACGCCGTCTGCCCGTCTTTTAGGGCGGCGGCCAAACACCGATTCGCTAGAGCACCTTTGAGAGTACGAGCGGACCAGACCAGCCGATGCCAGTAACACTCCTCGACCTGATCCTGCTCGGTGTGATGCTGATTTCGGGCCTGCTCGCCATGGTCCGCGGCTTCATGCGCGAAATCCTGTCGATCGCAGCCTGGGGCGCTGCCGCGATCGTCACGCTGTACTCCTTCTCGAAGCTGCTGCCGACCGCCAAGACCTATTTCAACAACGACACTGTGGCGAGCGTGGTCGTGGTCGCCGGCGTATTCGTGGGCACCCTGGTCGTGGTCTCCGTGATCACGGTCCGAATCTCGGACATGATCCTGGATTCGCGCATCGGCGCGCTGGACCGCACGCTCGGCTTCCTGTTCGGCCTGGCTCGCGGGCTTTTGATCGTCGTGGTCGCCTTCCTGTTCTTCACCTGGCTGGTTCCAGACAAGCAGCGTCCGGACTGGGTTACAGGGGCGAAATCCCGCGTGGTGCTCCAGGGAACCGGGGATTGGCTGATGGCCCTCTTGCCCGACGACCCCGAGAACACCATCTTGAAGAGATTCAAGAAAAACAAACCAGATGATGATCAAGCTGAATCCGAGCAGCAGCCTTCGGGCAGTGGCGACGGATACAGTAAACCGGCTCGTGACAGCCTGAAAAAGCTGATCGAGAAACCTGCGGCGCGTTGATTGGCCCTAAAGAAAGGCGCGGACGAGATGCGACACCCTGACCAGGACGCCCAGCTTGATCTCGATCCAAGGGCCGGTTTGGGCCCGGCCGCTCTGGAGGTCCAGGACGATCTGGAGGGGGATACGCTGCGAGAGGAATGCGGCGTGTTCGGCATCTACGGCCACCCCGATGCCGCCGCCATCACCGCGCTCGGTCTCCACGCTCTTCAGCACCGCGGCCAGGAAGCCGCCGGCATCGTCTCCTACGACGGCAGCCGCTTTCACTCAGAACGCCGCCTCGGCCTGGTCGGCGACACCTTCTCCCGTCGCGAGGTGATCGACCGCCTGCCCGGCAATGTCGCGGTCGGCCATGTCCGCTATTCCACCACCGGCGCCACCATCCTGCGCAACGTGCAGCCGCTGTTCGCCGAGCTCAACGCCGGCGGCCTTGCGGTCGCGCATAACGGCAACCTCACCAACGGCCTGACACTGCGCCGCGAGCTCGTGAAGAACGGTGCGATGATGCAATCGACCACCGACACCGAGGTGATCCTGCATTTGGTTGCGCGCTCCAAGCGCAGCCGTTTCATCGAGCGCTATGTCGACGCGCTGCGCGAGATCGAAGGTGCCTATGCGCTGGTCTCGCTGACCAACAAGAAGCTGGTCGGCGCGCGCGATCCGCGCGGCATTCGTCCGCTCGTGCTCGGCGAGCTCGACGGCTGTCCGATCCTGACCTCGGAGACCTGCGCCCTCGACATCATCGGCGCGCGCTTCGTGCGCGACATCGAGCCCGGCGAAGTCATCGTGTTCGACGAGAACGGCCAGGACATCCACAAGCCGTTCCCGCCGATGGCACCGCGCCCCTGCATCTTCGAGTATATCTACTTCTCCCGTCCGGATTCCATCGTCCACGGCCGTTCGGTCTACGAGGTGCGCAAGAACTTCGGTGCGCAGCTCGCGCGCGAGAGCCACGTCCCGGTCGACGTCGTGGTGCCGGTGCCGGATTCCGGCGTGCCCGCGGCGGTCGGCTACAGCCAGTTCTCCGGCGTGCCGTTCGAGCTCGGCATCATCCGCAACCATTATGTCGGCCGTACCTTCATCCAGCCGACGCAGGCGATCCGCGAATCCGGCGTGCGCATGAAGCACTCGGCCAACCGCGCTGCGATCGAAGGCAAGCGCATCATCCTGATCGACGACTCGCTGGTGCGCGGCACCACCTCGAAGAAGATCGTGCGCATGATGCGCGATGCGGGTGCGACCGAAGTGCACTTCCGCCTCGCTTCGCCGCCGATCCTCTATCCCGATTATTACGGCATCGACCTGCCCGACCGCGGCGGCCTGCTCGCGGCGACGCATTCGCTGGAGGAAATGCGCGAGATCATCGGCGCCGACTCGCTCGCCTTCCTGTCGATCGACGGCATGTACCGCGCCATGGGCGAGCCGGGCCGCGACCCCGCCAATCCGAAATTCTCGGACCACTGCTTCACCGGGGCGTATCCGACCCATCTCACCGACCAGACCCAGACCGAGCCGCAGCCGCGGCAGCTCTCGCTGCTTGCCGAGGCGAGCTGACCTCCTGCTGTCATTCCGGGGCGCGCGCAGCGCGAACTATGGTGCGCAATTGCGCACCTGAGACTCGAGATTCCGGGTTCGATGCTTCGCATCGCCCCGGAATGACGACCATGCGGGGGGCTTGTCCCGGCCATCCACGCCTGTAAAACCCCGCCATGACCAAACCCCTCACCGACCGCATCGCTCTCGTCACCGGCGCCTCGCGCGGCATCGGCTATGCCACGGCACGCGCGCTGGCCAGGGCCGGCGCGCATATCGTGGCGGTGGCGCGCACGCAGGGCGGGCTGGAGGAGCTCGACGACGAGATCCGGAAAGACGGCGGCAGCGCCACCTTGGTGCCGCTCAACCTCACCGATTCCGACGGCATCGCGCGGCTGGGCGCCGGTCTGCACGAGCGCTACGGCAAGCTCGACATCCTGGTGGGCAATGCCGGCGTGCTCGGCCCGTCCTCGCCGGTCGGCCATATCGAGCTGAAGGCCTTCAACGACGTGATGGCGGTGAACGTCTCCGCGAACTTCCAGCTGATCCGCTGCATGGAGCCGCTGCTGAAGCAGTCCGATGCCGGCCGCGCCGTGTTCATCACCTCGGGTGCGGCCAACAAGGCTACCGCCTATGTGAGCCCCTACGCGGCGTCCAAGGCCGCACTGGAAACGCTGGCCCGCGCCTGGGCGCAGGAGACCGCGAACACGAAACTGCGCGTCAACCTGTTCAACCCCGGCCCGGTCCGCACCCGCATGCGCGCCACCCTGATGCCGGGTGAGGATCCGGCGACGCTCGACACGCCCGAGCAGGTGGCCGAATTGATCGTGCCGATGTGCACGCCCGACTGGACCGAGACCGGCAAGTTTTACGATTACAAGACGCGCAGACTGATGAGCTTCCGCGCGCCGGCCTGATTGACTCGGATGCCTCCCCGCGATTGACTGCCGCCGCTCAAACGGCAGCAAGCCGCAAAGCCAAAAAAGGGAGGTTGCCATGGCGCCATGGCATGATCGCGCAGGCTCTGCGCGTGCGCTCGCAAATGTCTCTCGAGCTTTCTTCGTTCTGATCGCAGCAAGCGCACTCGCGCTTCCCGTTGCCGCAACCGCCGGCGACGTCCCGACCTTCGCGGTCGATGCCTCCTGGCCAAAGCAGTTGCCGAACAATTGGATCCTCGGCCAGGTCGGCGGCATCACCGTCGACTGGCAGGGCCACATCTGGGTAATCCATCGCCCGCGCTCGCTGACCGACGACGAGAAAGGCGCGAGCCTCAATCCGCCGCGCTCGAAATGCTGCGTGTCGGCACCGCCCGTGCTCGAATTCGACAGCGATGGCAATCTGCTGCGGTCCTGGGGCGGTCCGGGCCAGGATTATGAATGGGTCGGCCGCGAGCACGGGATCGAGGTCGACGAGCGCGGCTTCGTCTGGGTCGGCGGCAATGCCGACAACGACAACGCGATCCTGAAGTTCACGCTCGATGGCAAGTTCGTCGCCCAGATCGGCAAATTCGCGCCGAGCCTCGGCAGCAACGACACCACGCAGCTTGGCAAACCCGCCGAGACTGCGATCGACAAGGAGGCAAACGAGATCTACGTCGCCGACGGCTACGGCAACCGCCGCGTCATCGTGTTCGACGCGACGACGCTCGCCTATAAGCGGCACTGGGGCGCCTATGGCAACAAGCCTGATGACGCCAAGCAGGCGCCCTACGATCCCAAGGCGCCGGTGGCCCAGCAATTCGGCAACCCGGTCCATTGCGTGAAGCTCGCCAATGACGGACTGGTTTACGTCTGCGACCGCATCAACAACCGTATCCAGGTGTTCCGGAAGGACGGCAGCTTCGTGAAGGAGTTCTTCTACGAGAAGAACACGCTCGGCAACGGCGCCGTCTGGGACATCGCGATCTGGCCTGATCCGAAGCAGAGCTATTTGCTCACTGCCGATGGCGAGAACAACGAGATCAGGGTGATCAAGCGCGAGGACGGCAGCGTGGTCGGCAGCTTCGGCCATAACGGCCGCAATGCCGGCCAATTCCACTGGGTGCACGCCATGGCGATCGACGCCAAGGGTAACGTGTATACCGCCGAGGTTGATACCGGAAAGCGCATTCAGAAATTCAGGCTGACATCGGACGCGCTCAAATAGCGTCTTGACGCATTTTTCCCAAAAGTTAACCGATGGATGACGCTACGACGCAGCGTCATCCGGCTTTAGGCGCATTGCCGCCGGCCATCGGACAGGCTAGAGCCAACAGCCGGAAACAAGGCTCCGCAAGAGGGCCGTCCGCATATTTGACAATGGAGGGAACCTTTCATGACCACGACATTCGCACGCCACTCGGCGGCGCTTCTGGCCTGTGCCGCTTTCGGTTTTGCCACATCCGCCTACGCCCAGGACAAGACCGTCAAGATCGGCGTGCTCAACGACATGTCGAGCCTCTATGCCGACATCGGCGGCCCGAACTCCGTGGTCGCAATCAAGATGGCGGTTGAGGATTCCGGCCTGCTCAAGAAGGGCTGGAAGATCGACGTCGTCAGCGGCGATCATCAGAACAAGCCTGACGTCGGGGTCAACATCGCCCGGCAATGGATCGATACCGAGAAGGTCGACGCCATCGCCGACACCCCGAATTCCGGTGTGGCGCTCGCGGTCAGCAATGTCGTCAAGGAGAAGAACGCGGTGCTGCTCAATTCGGGCGCGGCCACTGCTGACCTGACGGGCAAGGCTTGCACGCCGAACACGATCTCGTTCACTTACGACACCTACATGCTCGCCAACGGCACCGGCAAGGCGCTCACGAAAGCGGGCGGCGACACCTGGTTCTTCCTGACCGCCGATTATGCATTTGGTCATGCGCTCGAGCGCGACACCAGCGCGGTCGTGACCGCCAACGGGGGCAAGGTGCTCGGTGGGGTCAAGCATCCGCTGAACACGGCCGACTTTTCGTCCTTCCTGTTGCAGGCGCAATCCTCCAAGGCCAAGGTGATTGGGCTCGCCAATGCCGGCGGCGACACCACCAACGCGATCAAGCAGGCCGCCGAGTTCGGTATCGTTCAGGGTGGCCAGAAGCTCGCCGCGCTGCTGCTCTTCATCAACGACGTGCACTCGCTCGGTCTGAAGACGGCGCAGGGACTGACTTTCACCGAGTCCTTCTACTGGGACCTGAACGATCAGACCCGCGCCTGGTCGAAGCGCTTCTCGGCGCAGGCCAACAAGAACGCGATGCCTTCGATGACCCAGGCCGGCAATTACGCCATGGTGCTGCACTATCTCAAGGCGATGGAAGCGCTCGGCGGCAATCCGCATGACGGCGCCAAGGTCGTCGCCAAGATGAAGGAGCTGCCGACCGACGACCCGCTGTTCGGCAAGGGCCCGCTGCGCGAGGACGGACGCCGCCTGATCCCCGCCTACCTGTTCGAGGTGAAGAAGCCCGAGGAATCGAAGGGTCCGTGGGACTATTACAAGCAGATCGCCACGATCGCGGCGGAAGACGCGGCCAAGCCGCTCAAGGACAGCGATTGCCCGCTGGTGAAGAAGTGACCGCATAGCGGTCATCCCGGGGCGATGCGCTCGCATCGAACCCGGGATCTCGCGCGGCCACCCGGGCTGGGCCATTCCTCACGGAACGGCTCAACATAACCGATCAGGCTAATACAAGGGTGGGCAAAGCGAAGCGTGCCTACGAGTTCTTGCTTATAATGAACAGACGGTGGGCACGGCGCTTGCGCGCCTTTGCCATCCTACGAGACTGTCTTGGTCGCACCCAGCGACTGCACGGCGATCGCCACGCAGACCACCATCAGCACCGCCGCAAGCAGGAATGGCGCGCCGGGCAGATGCAGCGGCGCGCTGGCCCCGATGAAATAGGAAAATGTCAGCGTGAACAGGAACGGGCCGACGAGTTGCGACACGCTCTGCACGCTCGCGGTCGCGCCCTGCAACTGGCCCTGCTGATCGGGTGCAACCAGCCGCGTCATCAGCGATTGCGAGGCGGCGCCGGAGATCCCCCACAGCGCCAAAACGGGTATGCCGAGCCAGGATAGCGGTCCGGTCGGCGCAGCGCCCAAGACCACAAAGCCGATCGCGCCACAGCACAGGCCCAGCAGCAGCGCGTTCCGCTCGCCGAGCGCGCGCACAATCGGGCCGATGGCGAGTCCCTGCACCACCATGGCACAGATGCCGACCATGGCGAGCGTCAACCCCACGGTCTTGGAATCCCAGCCGTAGCGATATGTCGCATAGAGCACGAAGGTCGAGGGCAACACGACATGCGCGACCTGCGCAATGAAATTGACGACCGACAAGGCGGCCAGCACCGCGTTGGACCGCAGAAGGTGCAGCGCGCCGATCGGATTGGCACTCCTCCAGCGGAACGGCGCGCGCCTATCGGGCGAAAGCGATTCCGGCAGGACGAAGAGCCCGTAGAGCGCATTGGCGAAGCTCAAGGCCGCCGAGGCCCAGAACGGCAGGCGTGGATCGATGTCGCCAAGCAGGCCGCCGAGCGCCGGGCCCAGGATGAAGCCGGCACCGAAGGCCGCGCCGATCCTGCCGAAGACCGCCGCGCGCCGCTCCGGCGGCGTGATGTCCGAGATGTAGGCGAAGGCAGTCGAGATGCTTGCCGAGGTGATGCCAGAGATCACGCGGCCGATGAACAGCCAGACCAGCGAGGGCGCCAGCGCCATCAGCACGTAGTCGGCCGCGAGCCCGAAATTCGACAGCAGCACCACCGGCCGCCGCCCGAAGCGATCCGACAGCGCGCCCAGCAGTGGCGAGAACACGAACTGCATCAGCGCCCAGGCGGTACCGAACACGCCGAAGATGCGGGCCGCGTGCGCAGTGTCGTTGGCGACGAAGCTTTCGATCAGCTTCGGCAGGATCGGCATGATCACGCCGAGTGCTAGCATGTCGAGCAGGATGGTGACGAAGATGAAGGCGACGGCACCACGCCGGACCGGCGCGGCGCTCTGCGCCATCGCCTCGCCCCTCTCCCCGCTCACGACGGCCGCTTGCGCTTATGCGCGAAGGGATTCGCCTTCTCGCGCAAGGTGATGCGCACCGGAGTACCCGGCAACTCGAAAGTCTCGCGCATGGAATTGGTGAGGTAGCGCAAGTAGGACTGCGGCACCGCATCGGCACGCGAGCAGAACAGCACGAAGCTTGGCGGGCGCGCTTTCGTCTGGGTGATGTAGTTCAGCTTCAGCCTGCGGCCGGACACCGCCGGCGGCGGATTGGCCTGGATCGCCTGCTCGAACCAGCGATTGAGCGCGGCCGTCGATACGCGACGATTCCAGATCGCGTAGGCGTCCTGGATCGCCTGCATCAGGCGGTCGATGCCCTCGCCCATCAGGCCTGATACGGCGACGATTGGCACGCCCTTGAGCTGTGGCAGCCAATGGTCGGCATCACGGCGCAGGCCCGAGATCGCGCCGCCGCCCTTGGTCTCCATCAGATCCCATTTGTTGACGGCGAGCACGACCGCCCTTCCCTCGCGTTCGATCAGATCGGCGATGCGCAGATCCTGCTCCTCGAAGCGGTTCTGCGTGTCCATCATCAGCACGACGACTTCGGCAAAGCGCACCGCACGCAGCGCGTCGGCCACCGAGAGCTTTTCCAGCTTCTCCTCGATGCGCGAGCGACGGCGCAGCCCCGCGGTGTCGAACACGCGGAAATCGCGGCCCTTCCAGTTGATCTCCACTGCAATAGAATCGCGTGTGGTGCCGGCTTCCGGGCTGGTCAGCAGGCGCTCCTCGCCGAGCAGATGGTTGATCAGCGTCGACTTGCCGGCATTGGGCCGGCCGACGATAGCGACCCGGATCGGGCGCGTCGCCGCCTCTTCTTCGGAAAGCTGTTCGTCGTCCTCGTCTTCATCGTCGTTAACGGGCTCGGGCATCAGCTTAGCTAAGGCATCGTAAAGCTCGCCCATGCCCTCGCCATGCTCTGCCGAGATCTGGATGGGGTCGCCGAGGCCAAGGGCAAAGGCCTCCATTGCCCCTGCATCGCCATGCTTGCCTTCGCTCTTGTTGGCGACCAGCAGCACCGGCTTATTGGCCTTGCGGGCGAAATCGGCGAAAGCGCGATCGGTGGGCGTGAGGCCGATGCGGGCATCGATCACGAAGAACAGCGCGTCGGCCTGCGCGATCGCGGTCTCGGTCTGCTCCTGCATGCGCGCCGTCAGCGAGCCCTTGGCGCCCTCGTCGAGACCGGCGGTATCGATGATGGTGAATTCGAGATCGCCGAGCCTCGCCTCGCCCTCGCGGCGGTCGCGGGTGACGCCCGGGAGGTCATCGACGAGCGCCAGCTTCTGTCCGACCAGGCGGTTGAACAGCGTCGATTTGCCGACATTGGGCCGGCCGATGATGGCGATCGTGAAGGGCATCAGTCATTCGTGCGCTGCCGGAGCCGCGTCTGTCAATGCAGTGAAAGTAATTGTTTGAGCATGATCTTTTCGGAAAACCGCTTCACACTTTTCCGGATCATGCTCTAGCGCGAGAAGCTGCCACTCGGCAGCGGCGCCGGGAAAGCACCCTGCGATTGCTGCTGCGTGGTCTGGGTCGGTTGCGCCTGCTGGGCAGGCTGATCCGGCGGCGGCGCGGTGGTGCGCTTGCGGACGATCTTATGCTTGGGCGACGGAGCGGCGGTAGTCGGCGCAGCCTCTGGCTGGGCCTCGCCATCGACCTCGGCGCCAGCGGGCGCGGCGGCCGTTGCGGCTGGCTGCCTGGACTTCGTCGCCTTGGCCCCCTTCGCAGGCTTGGCCGGCTCGGGCGGCGGCTCCGCCGGCAGAGCCGCGACGGCAGGCGCGTTTGGATCGGGTTGCTGCTGCGCACCCTTGTACATCTCCTTCGGCACGCCCTGCTCGAGGCCCGGCACCCCCTCCGGGAAGACCGGCTTGCGGTCGCCTGGCAGCTTCTTCTTGGTGTCGAGGAAGTCGAGCATGTCGCTTGGATCGAAACTGGAGCAGCCGCCCAGGACGCCCGTGAAGGCGATCAGGACGGCGGCTGCGATCAAACGTAGCGTGCGGCGCATCTTGTGTCTCGTTTGCGTCAGAGGGCCGTCGTCAGCTCTTGGCGGCGGGCGGCAGCAGAGCCTGGAGCGCCTCGGCGCGCGAGCGCAGGCCGGGCGGTGTTTCGCCGTCCTCGGCAATCGCGTCGAGCCATTTGCGGGCCGCGGTCATGTCGTTGTTGCGCCAGGCCGACAAGGCCAGCATCTCGCGGGCGCTGTGGCGGAAGGTCGATTTGGGCGCGGCGGAGGCTTCCAGCCGTTGCTGCATGTCCGCGTAGCTGGCGCTGTCGAGGAGCAAGCCGGCACCGCGGATCTTGGCCAGATCCTGCCACTCGCCGCCGACGCCGCGGTCGGCGGCAATGTCGTCATACATCTTCGCGGCGGCCTTGGGATCGCGGGCAGCGGCCTCTGCCGCAGCGCGCAGCCGCGCCAGGGTGCGATAGCCGGACGGGGCCTTGGCGGCGAGCTCGGTGAAGGCCTTCTCGGCGTCGGCATGCTTGTCCTGCTCGGACAGCTCGACGGCCTTCTCGAAGGCGGCGCCAGCCTCGGCGGCCTTCTTGGCCTCCAGATATTGGTAGCCACGCCAGCCAGCGACGGCGGCCACGATCAGCACCATCAGGGCGATGAAGTAGATCGAATACTTGTCCCACAGCTTCTTGAGCTGTTCGCGACGTACTTCCTCATCGACTTCGTCAAATAATTCAGACACTTATGCTAATCCCATGCCCGTCCGGGTGCGCGCGCCAAAGCATTCGCGTCAGGAATCCCGTCCCCGTGTGGCGGCGAGGTACCCTAACGATATGGCGGTGGCAAGGCAAAGCCAGCCCGATCAAGGCGTTAACCACTCCGGGACAGCCCGGAGCGGCCTGTCTGCTCAGCTTCCGAGCAGCTCCCGCAACCGACGCTTCAGCACCTTGCCATTGGCATTCCGCGGCAATGGCTCGGCGCTGATCGCCACGGTCTCGGGGACCTTGTAGTCGGACAGCCGCTCCGCGCACCAGGCCCGCAGGGCCTCGCTGGCAACCGGGCTGCGCGTCACCACCACTGCATGGACGCGTTCGCCCAGCACCGGGCAGGCCCTGGCGATGATCGCGCTCTCGACCACCGCGGGATGGCCGGCGAGCACGGATTCGACCTCGGCCGAATAGATCTTCATGCCGCCGCGATTGATCATGTCCTTCTGCCGGTCGAACACGCGGACAAACCCTTCCGCGTCGACCGAGCCGAGATCGCCGGAGTGCCAGAAGCCGCCTGTGAAGCTTTCGGCCGTGGCCTTCGGGTTGTTCCAATAGCCCTTGATGACGGAGGCACTCTGGATCCAGAGCTCGCCGATCTCCCCGGGCGGCAGTTCGCGCCCGCCGGTGTCCATCGCGACGATGCGCGCGCCCGGGCACGGCAGGCCGACGCTGTCGATATGGCTCTGCGTCAGCTCGCCCGGCATGATCGTCGAGGGCGAGGTCGTCTCGGTCGCGCCGTAGCAATTCATCAGCTTCAGCCCGGGGATCTTCGCCTTGAGCTTCTCGATGGTCGCGACCGGCATCGGTGCGCCGCCAAAGCCGCCGATGCGCCAGCTCAACAGGTCGTAGTTGTCGAAATCTGGTTGCAGCAGGCAAAGATTGTACATCGCCGGCACCATCACGGTGTAGGTGACGCGCTCGCACGCAGCGAGCTTGAGATAGTCGGCCGCCTTGAACTCCGGCATGATGATCAGCGCGCCTGCGCAGCGGATCATCGTCGTGACGTTGGCAACAACGCCGGTGACGTGGCCGAGCGGCACCGCGGCGATCGAGCGATCCGCCGCCGTCAATTGCAGGCAGGACACGAACACCATCGAGGAATGGGTGATGTTGCAATGGGCCAGCATCGCGCCCTTCGGCTTGCCCGTCGTACCCGAGGTGTAGAGGATCATCGCGGTGTCCTCCTCATTCACCTCGACCGGCGCAGGCGCCGGTGCATTGTCAGCGAGAGCGGAGAAGCGCGACCGGGCCGGATCGTCGTCAATGGCGATGCGGTGGATCACATCGGGCACATCCTGCGCATCGGGCAGCCGCTCGGCGAGGGCCGCCTCGTGGATCAGGACCTTCGCGCCGCAATCCGTGAGCACATAGGCGATCTCCGGCTTCTGCTGGCGCGTGCTGAGCAGCACCGTGACCAGCCCCTCATGCGCGGCGGCGAACAGCAGCAGCGGAAATTCGATGCGGTTGCCAAGCAGGATGGCAACGCGGTCGCCGCGTTGCAGGCCGAGCTCGCGAAAGCCGGCCGCGATCCGCGCGGACTGCTCGACGGCTTGTCGCCAGCTCAGGCGGACGTCGCCGCAAATCAGCGCCTCGCCATCACCATTGCGCGCGCGGGCTTCCGCGATCATGGCCCACAGGCTCGACGGCCGATCGCAAAATGCCGGCACCACCCGATCGCCAAAGCGCGACTCGAACCGCATCGGCGGAATCTGAGATTGCGACCAATCCATCGAAGGGCCCTCGGCTTATTGCTCTTGCCAGCTATCGCCCATGGACGTCCAGGCTTCGTCTTGTGCTAACCGGCTAGACGCCGATGACGGGAACACCGATCACGACTGGATGGAACGCGAAGGCCAGCGCGAGATACGCGACAATTCCGACCGCGACCGCGATCAAATCGTTGGTGACACCGCCCACCGGGATCGGCGGACCGCCGGCATCGGTGCGGTGCTTGAGCGTGATACGATCATACACAGCCCAGCCCAGGAACGAGCCGAACAGGATGATGGAGCCGAGATCGCCATTGGCGAGCAGATGCGCGGCCGCCCACAGCTTGATGCCGGTCAGCATCGGATGCTTCAGTGTCGCATAGATGCGGCCGCGCAGGTACGAGGCCACCACCAGGATGACGGCCGGCAGCATCAAGGCGAGCGTGATGTGCTTCAGCACCTTCGGCGGGTACCAGACGTCGATCCAGCCGGAGCTGCGATAATGGGCAAAGCCCCAGATGATCAGCGCGAGCCCCGCGAGCGAGACGAGCGAATAGAGAATCTTGTAGGTCCCCTCGCCCAGCCTCGCGATCGCCTCTGCGCGCGCCTTTCGTTTCGTCGTGAAAACATGGGCCGCGAAAAACAGCACCAGCCCCAGGATCATGACCAGCAGACCCACGACATCCTCCCCCTCAAGCAGCCCCCACATCTGAGGTATCATCGATTGGCCGCCGCTCGCAACTCCCTCCCCTCATGGTGAGGAGGCGCGAAAGCGCCGTCTCGAACAACAGAGGCCCCCTCTGTCACAGCCCGGCCTTCATCCTTCGAGACGCGCGTGAAGAACGTGCTCCTCAGGATGAGGAGATAGCCTGCGCTATTTGGCAAGCTCGCGATTGTCGACATAGCGGATCGCGATCGGCCTGCCCGCCAGCGCGCCGCCAAGGCCGCTGGTGAATTTCAGCGGCAGGCATGCATTCAGCGATGCGTTGATGGCATTGAGATAGGTGGTGCGGGTGCCGGCCGGCACGCCCGCGGTCGCATATGTGAGGCGCGGCGGGCCGATCAGGCCACCCGCCCTGTTGAAGCTGAAGCGCACCGACATCTGCATGCCGGCGCGCGAATTGTCCGACGGCGGCGACCAGCAGCTGCGCAGCGCGGCGAAGAGGTCGCCGATCGTGTCGAGATCGTGATCCGGCCTCTGATATTTGGCACGATCGGCCTCGGACGGCACGCTCTCGATCGTAAGCTGGAGGTTCTGCCCGTAAGGATAGTCGATCTCGGGAATGCAGGGGCCCTCATCGAGCACGCTGCAATAGGACGGCGTGCAGGGCCCGCCGTCCAGCACGCTGCACGGCTCGTGCGAGAACGGGATCGGATTGATCTGCCGGGGCCGCGCTGCGGCGGCACTTACCGCCAAGAAGGTCAGCAGCAGAACCAGGAATGCGCGCAGCATTGAGAAGCACCGCGATGAGCGACCATCCACCATCATGTTGGGGAGATCTTGCCGCGGCTTCAAGCCCACCTCGTGTTCACATGCGCGCGTTCAAACGCGGTTTCGTCGCCGGGCCGAACCCGCTCACTATTCCAGGGGGATCATTGTTGAGCCGAGAGGCGTGCTGGATGCTCCGCCTTCGCGGGCACGACAGCGGAGGGGTGGCTGCACAGCGGGGGATAGCCGCCCTACCCCTTCTTCTTGACGTCTTTGACGTTGGTGAACTCGATGCCCTCGGCGCGCTCGCGGGTGTAGCCGAGATAGAACTCGTTCCGCGCCAGATACACGGGATCGCCATCGACATCGTCGGCGATGCTCGAGGTGTTGGCGGCAATGAAGGTGTCGAGCTTCTTGCGGTCCTCCGAGGAGACCCAGCGTGCCAGCTGGAACTCGCTGACCTCGAACTCGACCGGCAGTGAATATTCCGCCTCCAGCCGCGCTTTGAGCACATCGAGCTGGAGCGCGCCGACGACGCCGACCAGCGCGGGCGCGCCGTCGCGAGGGCGGAACACCTGCACCACGCCCTCCTCCGACATCTGCTGTAGAGCTTCCTTCAGCTTCTTCGCCTTCATCGCATCGGTGAGACGGACGCGGCGGACGATTTCCGGCGCAAAGCTCGGCACGCCGACGAAGTTGAAATCCTCGCCCTCCGTCAGCGTATCGCCGATGCGCAGCGTGCCGTGGTTGGGAATGCCGACGACATCGCCGGCAAAGGCCTCATCCGCAACCGAACGATCCTGCGCGAAGAAGAATTGCGGGCTCGACAGCGGCATGCTCTTGCCGGTGCGCACCAGCTTGGCCTTCATGCCGCGGCTGAGCTTGCCCGAGCAGAGCCGCGCAAACGCGATGCGGTCACGATGGTTCGGATCCATGTTGGCCTGGATCTTGAACACAAAGGCGCTCATGCGCGGATCGGTGGCCTCGACCTTGCGCTGGTCGCTGTCCTGCGCGCGCGGCTCGGGCGCGAACTTGCCGAGACCTTCCAGGAGGTCGCCGACGCCGAAATTGCGCAGCGCGCTGCCGAAATAAACCGGCGTCAGATGTCCCTCGCGGAACGCTTCGAGCTCGAACGGTTTTGACGCTTCGGTGACGAGATCGAGCTCGTCCTTCACCGCGGACACGTCCAGATTGGCATTGAGCTTGGCGAGCTCTTCGATCTCGATCTGCTGCGCCGCACCGGTCTTGGCACCGCCGCCTTCGAGCAGGCGCACGCCGCCATTGACGACGTCATAAGTGCCGAGGAAGTCACGGCCGCGGCCGACCGGCCAGGTCATCGGCGTGGTGTCGAGCGCCAGCGTCTTCTCGATCTCGTCCAGCAGCTCGAAGACGTCGCGGCTCTCGCGGTCCATCTTGTTGATGAAGGTGATGATCGGGATATCCCGGAGACGACATACCTCGAACAGCTTTCGGGTGCGCGCTTCGATGCCTTTGGCGGCGTCGATCACCATCACGGCGGAATCGACCGCCGTGAGCGTCCGGTAGGTGTCTTCCGAAAAGTCCTCGTGGCCCGGAGTATCCAGCAGGTTGAAGACGAGGCCTTCGAACTCGAAGGTCATCACCGAGGTCACGACCGAAATGCCGCGCTCGCGCTCGATCTTCATCCAGTCGGAACGCGTGTTGCGCCGCTCGCCCTTGGCCTTGACCTGACCGGCGAGGTTGATGGCGCCACCGAACAGCAGCAGCTTCTCGGTCAGCGTGGTCTTGCCGGCGTCGGGGTGGGAGATGATCGCAAAGGTCCGCCGCCGTGCCACTTCAGCGGCAAGCGGAGAACGGGCCGGCGATTCGGCTGCGGTGGTGACGATGTCGGACATGGCGGGAGCGTTTGGCAGGGAAACTGGGCCTGATCAAGCCTCATTTGGTGATTGCGTGGCCCTCCGGCCAGCCCCATATCGGCATTTCGGGAAGGACGGCCTTCCCGTTCTCAGCACCTCAGCCGCGGGGACGACCCTGCCTAGAATGGAGGGTCGTCATGGCCTGGAGCATCCTGTTGATCGCTGGGCTTCTCGAGATCACCTGGGCGATCGGCCTGAAATACACCGAGGGCTTTACCAGGCCTGTTCCGTCCGTCGTCACGCTCGCGGCCATGGCCGGCAGCGTCATCTTGCTCGGACTTGCTCTCAAATCACTGCCCGTCGGAACCGCCTACGCTGTCTGGACCGGAATCGGCGCGGTCGGCACCGCGACGCTCGGCATCATCCTGTTCGGCGAGCCGGCCACGGCGTTCCGCCTCGCCAGCATCGGGCTCATCGTCGCCGGAATTGCCGGCCTAAAGTTCGTTACTTGACGAAGATCTTGACCACCCACCAGGTCAGCGCGGCGACGATGGCCGAGGCCGGGATCGTGATCACCCAGGCATAAACGATCGAGCTAGCGACGTTCCAGCGCACCGCCGAGACGCGGCGGGCGGCGCCGACGCCGACGATGGCGCCGGTGATGGTGTGGGTGGTCGAGACGGGAACGCCGAGGAAGGTCGCCATGAACAGGGTCGCAGCGCCCCCGGTCTCCGCGCAAAAGCCCTGCATGGGCGTCAATTTGGTGATGCGCAGGCCCATAGTGCGGACGATGCGCCAGCCGCCCATCAGCGTGCCCAGCGCCATCGCAGCCTGGCAGGACAGCACGACCCAGAACGGCACCGAGAATTCGCTGCCGAGATGACCCTGCGAATACAGCAGCACCGCGATGATGCCCATGGTCTTCTGGGCGTCGTTGCCGCCATGGCCGAGCGAATAGAGCGAGGCGGAGGCGAATTGCAGGATGCGGAAGGCGCGATCGACCGCAAAGGGCGTCGAGCGCACCGAGGCCCAGGACACGATCGCCACCAGCATCATTGCGAGCAGGAAGCCGACCAGGGGCGACAGCACGATCGCCAGCACCGTCTTCGACAATCCGCTCCACACTGCCGCCGAAATGCCCGCTTTGGCCATGCCGCCGCCGACGAGTCCGCCGATCAGCGCATGCGAGGACGATGACGGGATGCCGAGCGCCCAGGTCACGAGGTTCCAGACGATGGCCCCGACCAAGGCCGCAAAGATCACTTGGGCGTCGACGATGGAGGGATCGATGATGCCGGTACCGATGGTCTGGGCGACGTGCAACCCGAACACCATGAAGGCGACGAAATTGAAGAACGCGGCCCAGAATACCGCAAATTGCGGCCGCAGCACGCGGGTCGAGACGATGGTCGCGATCGAATTGGCGGCGTCATGGAGTCCGTTCAAGAAATCGAACAGCAGCGCGACGGCGATCAAGCCGACCAGGACGGGAAGAGCCAACGCAGCATCCACAGCGGCCCTGCCTCAATTTTTTCGCATGATCTCCGCGCAAACGCGTTCAGCGTTTGTCGCGAAGGAAAACCGCGGCACATTTTTCCGGATCATGCGTTACACTTGCTCGATGACGATGCTGTTGATCTCGTTGGCGACGTCGTCGAAACGGTCGGCCACCTTCTCGAGATGGTCGTAGATCTCTGCGCCGACGATGAAATCCATCGCGTTGCCCGCGCGATGCTTGAGGAACAGCTCCTTCAGCCCGATGTCATGGAGGTCGTCGACGCGGCCTTCCAGCTTGCCCAGCTCTTCGGTGATCGCGGTCAGCATGGCGACGTTCGGGCCGATCGACTGCATCAGCGGCAGCGCGCGCCCGACCAGATTGGCGCATTCGATCAGAAGCCCGCCGATCTCGCGCATCGGCGGCTCGAAGGCGCGGACTTCGAACAGCATCACGGCCTTCGCCGTCTGCTGCATCTGGTCGATGGCGTCGTCCATCGAGGTAATCAGGTTCTTGATGTCGCCGCGGTCGAACGGAGTGATAAAGGTGCGGCGCACCGCCGTCAGCACTTCGCGGGTGATGTTGTCGGCGTCGTTCTCGAACTGGTTGACGCGCTGGCAATAGACCGGCGTTTCCTCGCCGCCGTTGAGCATGCTCTGGAGCGCGATCGAGCCCTGGATCACGGTCTGGGCATGACGGTCGAACAGGTCGAAGAACCGTTCCTCCTTGGGCAGGAAAGCACGAAACCATCGCATCATGGGGATAGGCTACCGGTTGGAAAAATGGCCTGGCCCGAAGGGGCCGTCATGAAACTGTCATAGACCATTTTCGATCCACGCGCGTGTCATCTCACGCCCGCGGTGCAGGGTCATCCACCGCTTTCGAGCGACCGGTAAACCGATTTTATATCAGCTACTTAGAGCGATCGCCGGAAGTAATGCGCGATTTCGCCGATGACCCCGCGGCGGAAGGTGAGCACGCAGATCACGAAGATCGCGCCTTGGATCACCGTCACCCATTGGCCGAAGCCCGCCAGATATTGCTGCATGGCGATGATCACGAAGGCGCCGATCACGGGACCGAAGATGGTTCCGAGACCGCCGACCAGCGTCATCAGGACGACCTCGCCCGACATCGACCAGTGCACGTCGGTGAGCGAGGCGTTCTGCGCCACGAAGACTTTCAGCGCACCGGCAAAGCCGGCCAGCGTGCCCGACAGGATGAAGGCCAGGAACTTGTACTGGTCTGTACGGTAGCCGAGCGAGATCGCCCGCGGCTCATTCTCGCGGATCGCCTTCAGGACCTCGCCGAACGGCGAGTTGATGATGCGGAAGATCAAGAGGAAGCCGGCGAGGAAGCCGATCAGCACGACATAGTAGAGCACGGTCGGCTTGGACAGATCGAGCACGCCGAACATGTACCCTTGTGGAATGCCCTGGATGCCATCCTCGCCATGGGTGAACGGCGCCTGCAGGTAGATGAAATAAAGAAGCTGCGACAGCGCCAGCGTGATCATCGAGAAATAGATGCCCTGGCGACGGATCGAGATGTAGCCGGTCACGATCGACAGCACGAACGCGGCGGCGACGCCGACGAGGATGCCGAGCTCGGGCGGAAGCGCCCACACCTTCAGCGCATGTGCGCTGCAATAGCCGGCAGTCCCCAGGAACATTGCGTGCCCGAACGACAGCAGGCCGCCATAGCCGACCAGCAGATTGAAGGCGCAGGCGAGCAGCGCAAAGCACAACGCCTGCATCACGAAGAACGGATAGACTCCCGTGAATGGCACCGACGCCAAGAGCAGCGCCATCACCACGAACACGATCATCTCGTCGCGCACCGTGCGCGGGGTCACCGGCAGCGTGTCGTCCGTCAAGGCTGTCATATCAGGCCGCCCTTCCCGTCAATCCCGTTGGCTTCACCAAGAGCACCAGCACCATCAGCACGAACACGACGGTGTTGGAGGCCTCGGGGTAGAAATATTTGGTCAGGCCCTCGATCACACCGAGCGCAAAGCCGGTGATGATCGAGCCCATGATCGATCCCATGCCGCCGATCACGACCACCGCGAACACGACGATGATGAGGTCGGCGCCCATCAGCGGCCGCACCTGATTGATCGGCGCGGAGAGCACGCCGGCGAGCGCGGCAAGGCCGACGCCGAGACCATAGGTCAGCGTGATCATGCGCGGCACGTTGACGCCGAAGGCGCGCACCAGCGTCGGGTTCTCGGTGGCGGCACGCAGGTAAGCACCGAGCCGCGTCTTCTCGATCAGGAACCAGGTCGCAAGGCACACCACCAGCGAGAACACGACTACCCAGCCGCGATAGACGGGCAGGAACATGAAGCCGAGGTTCATGCCGCCCTTGAGCTGGTCCGGAATGGCGTAAGGCAGACCGGAGGAGCCGAAATAATTCTGGAACACGCCCTGCACGATCAGCGCGATGCCGAAGGTCAGGAGCAGGCCGTAGAGGTGATCGAGCCCGGTCAGCCATTGCAGCATGGTCCGCTCGAGGATCATGCCGAAAATGCCGACGATGATGGGCGCCAGCAGCAACGCCCACCAATAATTGATGCCGCCGAGGTTGAGCAGGAAATAGGCGACGAAGGCGCCCATCATGTAGAGCGCGCCGTGGGCGAAATTGATGATGTTGAGCATGCCGAAGATCACGGCAAGCCCGAGACTGAGCAGCGCGTAGAACGAGCCGTTGATCAGTCCCACCAGTAGCTGAGCGTAAAGAGCCTGCATCGATCCCGCACCCGGTCCCTTCGGCGTTCCCTTAAAAGTCGCCCGCAAGCCTGATGGCCTGCCGGCCGTCATCTTACTTCTTCAAGAGCGCGCACTTGCTCTCGGACAGCGGCGTGAAGGCCTGATCGCCCGGCACCGTGCCGACCAGCTTGTAGAAGTCCCACGGTCCCTTGGATTCCGAGGGCTTCTTCACCTCGAAGAGATAGGCGTTGTGAATGGTGCGGCCGTTGGGCTGGATCTCGCCCTTGCCGAACAGATCGTCCTCGGTCGGCATCGACTTCATCTTCTCGACGATCTTGATGCCGTCATGCGGATTGCCGCCGAGCGCTTCGAGGGCCTTGAGATAGTGCCGTACGCCCGCATAGACGCCGGCCTGCACCATGGTCGGCGGCGCATTGTTCTTCATCTTCTCGGCGAAGCGCTTGGAGAACGCCCGGGTCTGGTCGTTCATGTCCCAGTAGAACGTCTCGGTGAAGTTGAGGCCCTGCGCCGTCTCGAGGCCGATCGCCTTGACGTCGGTGAGGAAGAGCAGCAGCGCCGCCAGCTTCTGACCGCCCTTGACGATGCCGAACTCGGCCGCCTGCTTGATGGTGTTGGTGGTATCGCCGCCGGCATTGGCAAGGCCGATGATCTTGGCCTTGGAGGCCTGCGCCTGAAGCAGGAACGAGGAGAAGTCCGGCGTGTTCAGCGGATGCTTGACGCCGCCGACCACCTTGCCGCCGTTGGCGGTGATGACCGCCGTGGTGTCGCGCTCGAGCGCCGCGCCGAAGGCGTAATCCGCGGTCAGGAAAAACCAGGTGTCGCCGCCGGCCTTGACTAGCGCCTGGCCGGTGGTGTGGGCCAGCATGTAAGTGTCGTAGGTCCAGTGCACGGTATTGGGCGAGCACTGCGCATTGGAGAGGTCCGAGGTCGCCGCACCGGAATTGATGTAGACGCCGTTCTTTTCCTTGATGACGTTGTTGACGGCGAGCGCGACGCCCGAGTTCGGCACGTCGACAATGACGTCGACCTTGTCCACGTCGAACCATTGCCGCGCGATGGCGGTGCCGATGTCGGGCTTGTTCTGGTGATCGCCCGAGATGATGTCGATCTTCCAGCCCTTCGCCGCAAGGCCAGAATCCTCAACGGCCATCTGCGCGGCAAGCGTCGAACCCGGCCCGCCGAGGTCGGCGTAGAGGCCGGACTGATCGGACAGCGCGCCGATCTTGACGATCTTGTCCTGCGCGGACGCGACGCCTGCTGCGGCGAAGGTGAGCGCGGTGGTCAGCAGCAATGACGCAATCGACCTGGTCTTCATGCAACTTTCCTTTTTGAATTTTTTCGTTGGCAGTTCTAGACACCCAAATAGGTGTGGAGCTTGTCCATGTTGGCGGCAAGCTCCGCATTGGAAAATCCGTCGATGATCTTGCCGTGCTCGACCACGTAGTAGCGGTCCGCGACAGTGGATGCGAAACGGAAGTTCTGCTCGACGAGAAGGATGGTGAAGCCTTCCTTCTTGAGCCGCGCAATGGTGTGGCCGATCTGCTGGATGATGACGGGCGCAAGGCCCTCGGTCGGCTCGTCCAGCATGAGGAAGCTCGCGCCCGTGCGCAGGATGCGCGCGATCGCCAGCATCTGCTGCTCACCGCCCGAAAGCTTGGTGCCCTGGCTGTTGAGCCGCTCCTTCAGGTTCGGGAACAGGTCGAAGATCTGATCGAGCGGCAGCCCGCCTTCACGGACCACCGGGGGCAGCAGCAAATTCTCCCGCACGTCGAGACTGGAGAATATCCCCCGCTCCTCGGGGCAGAAGGCGATACCCATGCGCGCGATCTTGTCGGAGGTCGCGCGGATGATGTCCTGATTGTTGAACTTCACCGAGCCGGTTCGTTTGCCGATGATGCCCATGATGGATTTCAACGTGGTCGTTTTGCCGGCGCCGTTGCGCCCGAGCAGGGTGACGACCTCGCCCGCATTCACGTCGAAGTTGATCCCGTGCAGGATGTGGGACTCGCCGTACCAGGCTTCCAGGTTGCGGACTTGAAGGATGTTTCCGCCGGTCGCGGCCTTTGCCGGAGCCTCGGCGATCGCAGTGTCAGGCATGACCGGCTCCCAGATAGGCTTCCTTGACGCGCTCGTCCTTGGTGAGCTCGGAGTAATGGCCCTGCGCGAGCACCTGCCCGCGCGTCAGCACGGTGATGATGTCGGAGAGATTGGCCACGACGCTCAAATTATGCTCGACCATCAGGATGGTATATTTCGCGGAGATGCGCTTGATCAGCGCCGCGATCTTGTCGATGTCCTCGTGACCCATGCCGGCCATGGGCTCGTCCAGCAGCATCATCTCAGGGTCGAGCGCGAGCGTGGTTGCGATCTCCAGTGCGCGCTTGCGTCCGTAGGGCATCTCGACCGCCGGCGTATTGGCAAACTCGCTGAGGCCAACATCGTTCAACAGCTCGCGCGCGCGATCGTTGAAGCGGTTGAGCACGGATTTGGAGCGCCAAAAGTCGAACGAAGAGCCGTGCTGGCGCTGAAGCGCGACACGGACGTTCTCCAGCGCGGTGAGATGCGGAAAAACCGCCGAAATCTGGAACGAGCGAACCAGGCCCATGCGCGCCACGTCGGCCGGCGCCATCGCAGTGATGTCCTGTCCCTTGTACAGGATCTTTCCGGCAGACGGTTTGAGGAACTTGGTCAAAAGATTGAAGCACGTCGTCTTGCCGGCCCCGTTCGGACCGATCAACGCATGAATGCTCCCACGGCGAACCTTGAGCGCAACGTCGCGGACGGCGAAGAAGCCCGCGAACTCCTTGGTCAAGCCTTCCGTTTCGAGAATGAACTCATCGGCCAAACAGATTTCCCCCTCCCCGCGCGACGCGCTGGCCGCGCGTGGCTGTCCTTGTTGCTTCGGCTTTCCGGAGGCCTTGGAGCCCTCCGGAACGCCGCCTCCGGGCGCGGAATATGCCGGAGGTGACGGGGGTTAGGCAAGGCGGAAAGCTGAGCAGATCAGGCCTCCGGCCGGGATACAAATGCTCCCTTAGTCGGAGATGTTTTGATCTCGTGCCTGCCCGGCCTCCCGGTTCGCAAGGCACCGGTCGTCAAGCCGTCGTTAACGGTCTTTCGTCTCCCGCGCCAGCCTTCATAGAAAATTTTCCCGCGGCATGGATCATGTGCGGGTTTTGACATGCCGGGAATATTGTTTTGGATTTCGCAAGCGCCGCGCCCTCCATCGTCAAGTCGATCAGGCAGCGTGATCTCCTGAACACGTGGCTGCGACTTTATGCGCGCCAGCAGGTCGCACCGGCGATCTGGGAATACCAGCCCGCGCGACTCGAGGAAGAGCTGTCCGATCTCATCTATTACACGGTGGACAATTCGACGCCGACGCCGCACCTGATCATCCAAAGCGAAGGCACGCGCATCTCGCGCGCCTATGGCCACAGCGGCAAGGGCATCCTGCTGCACGACTATGTCGGACCGCGGCTCGCGCCCTTCGTGATGCCCATCTATCACGAATGCGTTGCGCGCGGGCTTCCGATCTACAGCGTTGCCGACATTGACGACATCTACGGTCGCATCGTCGCCTATGAACGGCTGTTGCTGCCGTTCTTGACCGAGGACAAGGTCAGCCACATCATCGCGTCGGTGAAGACCTTCTGCGAGGACGGCAGCTTCGAGATCAAGAATCTGATGCGCGGAAATCACGCGTCGCCGCGTCCGAGACTGCGCGTCGTGATCGACCGCGACCTCTTTCATCGCGCGCCTGGTCGCATCGCAGCAGCCGACGTGGTCGAGATCGCCGACCAGTCCGGCCCAAGCGTCACCGCCGAGACCATCGAACTGAACTAGCGCGCCTTGGCTTCAGCGTTCTTGGCGCCGACTTCCTTGGCATAGACATCGGGCTTGAATCCGACCAGCAGCTTGCCGCCGATTTCCAGCACCGGCCGCTTGATCATCGATGGTTGCGCTAGCATCAACGCCAGCGCCTTCTTCTCGCCGAGGCCTTCCTTGTCGGAATCGGGGAGCTTTTTGAAAGTCGTGCCGGCGCGATTGAGTAACGCCTCCCAGCCGACCTTGTCGCTCCATTGCTTGAGCTTGTCCTTCTCGACTCCCGCCGTCTTGTAGTCGTGAAACTCGTAAGGCACGCCATGGCTGTCGAGCCAGGTGCGCGCCTTTTTCATGGTGTCGCAGTTCTTGATGCCGTAGATGATGTTGGGCAAGTCGTCCTCGCGCATGCGTCGCATGGTACGCGCAGCGTTGTACGAAACTCCGGTTCGCGCGACAATATTGCGAACGACGCCACTTTCCGAACGGATGGACCATGCACGTCACTCACGACCCCGTGGCCGCCGCCGCGCCGGCCATCGACTTCAACAGCTTCCTCGCGGTCGATATCCGCGTCGGCACCATCGTCGACGCCAAGCCGTTTCCGGAGGCGCGCAAGCCGGCTTTTCGGCTATGGATCGACTTCGGCCCTGCGATCGGCGTCCGCAAGAGCTCGGCGCAGATCACCGAAAATCATCCGCTCGAGACGCTGGTGGGGCTGCAGGTCGCGGCCGTCGTCAATTTCCCGCCGCGCCAGATCGGCCCGGTCGTATCCGAGGTGTTGACCCTCGGTTTCCCCGATGCTGCCGGCAAGGTCGTGCTGGTGCAGCCGAGCAAGCCCGTGCCCAACGGCGGACGGCTGTTCTAGCGGCACACGAGCCAAGAGCCGCCCCGCCGCTGGCAGGGCGCGTCAGCCACTTGTCTCCGGTCCGGCGCCGGCAGGTCTTGACCTCGCTGCCGCTCCCCCTTGAAAATGACTGATCGATCGTTTTTTATGTACATCGCCGGGAATTTGTCCGCGGCTGACAAACTTCCAAAGCGATCAATCTGTCAGTTATTTATGGACTGAGCCGATGCCCAAGATCAGCGACAAGAAGCGCGAAGGCCGGCGGCAGCAGATCCTCGAAGCGGCCCTCGCCTGCTTTGCCGAGAACGGTTTTCACCAGACCGGCATGGCCGATATCGTCAAGCGATCGGGCTTGAGCCACGGCGCGGTCTATCTCTATTTCCAGAGCAAGGACGATCTGATCGAAGCGCTCGCGGAGGACCGGCATCGCCGTGAGGCCGTGCTCAACTCGGTCGCTCAAGGATCGGGCGATCCGATCGAAAGGTTGCACGCGCTGGTCCGCGTCTACGCGCAATGGCTTACCGATCCCGCCGGCGAGCCCCGCCGCCGTGTCGGCATCCATGGCTGGGCCGAAGCGCTGCGCAACCGCCGCGTCCGCAGCAGCGTCGTCGAAGGCATCGACGTGCCGCGCGCGCTGATCGTGGCGCTGGTCGAGCGCGGCCAGCATGACGGACTCATCAAGCGCGACCTCGGCGCCGAAGCGATCGCGCGCGTGCTGATCGCGATTTTCCAGGGTTTTGTACTGCAACAATGCTGGGGCGAGGATTTTGACCTCGACGCCTGCATGATGGCCGTTGACAGCGTGGTCGACGGCCTGCGCACGACCAAGGCGGACGTCAAGCGACGAACCAGGACATGAACGATGACCTGGATATATGAACTCCTCGCCGGCGCCGGCGTCGGTCTGGTCGCGGGATTGGCATCGGGCTTCTCGGGTACGAGCCCCGGCGGAGGCCTCGTCATCTTCTCCGTGCTGTTGCTCGGCGCCGAGCAGCACGTCGCCCAGGGCACATCTTTGATCGCACAAGTGCCGCCGACGGGCCTTGCGGGCGTACGCCGCTACTGGCAGAGCGGCAACCGCAGCCCGCTGCAATGGATCGTCTGGATCGGCATCGGATTTCTCATCGGCGGCGCCAGCGGTAGTTGTGTTGCGGCCGCCACGCCCGACACAGTGCTGCAATGGACCTACGTCATCTATCTTGTCGCGCTGATCGCGGCGCTGGCGCTACGCCGCGACCGCAAGGACGGCGAGAGCAAGGCCGGCGATCCTGCCGAATTGCCGTGGCTCCCTCTGCTGCTTATCGGCGTGCTCGCGGGCTTTTCGTCCGGCTTCATGGGCATCGGCGGCGGCCTCGCGATCACCGTCGGCCTCGCCGCGGGCCTGCGCGTACCGCAGCATCAGGCACAACTCGTCAGCCTCATCTTCTCGGTGATCCCGACCAACAGTCTGGCGGCCTGGATTTACTGGAGCAAGGGACTGATGGTCAGCTGGCCGGCCATTATCGGCATTCTGGCCGGCCTCTGGATCGGCACCGATCTCGGCGCACGCATGGCCAATGGCGTCAGCAAATCGGTGCTGCGCCGGACCATGATCGCCCTCGTCGCGCTGATGGCGCTCTACATGACGTACAAGGCGCTGGGCTAGCCTCACGGCCGTTTCGGAATGTTCAGCCCGCGCTGCACCGCCGGACGCGCGAGGCCTCGTTCAAGCCAAGCGCCGACCGATTTCAACTGGCTGAACTCGACGAGATCGCCTGCGCCGTAAAAGCCGATGAGATTGCGCACCCAGCCGAGCATCGAGATGTCGGCGATGGTGTAATCGTCATTCATGAACCAGTGCCGGCCGGCGAGATGAGTCTCCATCACGCCGAGCAAGCGCTTGGACTCGCTCACGTAGCGCTCGAGTGGCCGCTTGTCCTCGAAGTCCTTGCCGGCGAATTTGTGGAAGAAGCCGACCTGGCCGAACATCGGCCCGATGCCGCCCATCTGGAAATGCACCCATTGGATGGTCTGATAGCGGCGTGCGGCGTCCTCCGGCAGAAGCTTGCCGGTCTTCTCGGCGAGGTATTGCAGGATCGCCGCGGATTCGAACAGCGGCAGCGGCCTGCCGCCGGGGCCGTTCGGATCGAGGATCGCCGGGATCTTGCCATTCGGATTGAGCGAGAGGAATTCGGTCGTCTTCTGGTCGTCCTTGCCGAAATCGACGAGGTGAACTTCGTAAGGCAATCCAATCTCCTCCAGCATGATCGAGACCTTGACGCCGTTCGGCGTCGGCAAGGAATAGAGCTGAAGCAGTTCGGGATGTTTCGCCGGCCAACGCTTGGTGATGGGAAAGGCGGATAGATCGGACATCGAGACCTGCGGTGCATGGACTGAGGCGTGCACAATCTAAGCAGGACGCTGTCCGGCGCAAGTCACGATTCGTCCCGGCGAACCCGCGCTTATCGCGGCAGCGTTGCGATCGCCACGATCGGAATCATTGCTTCATGTTGCAATCGGTACTCGATGAACCGTTGGCCCGTGATCAACAGCAGGGCCGTAAAGGCAACCGCGAGCATCGCGGTCGCCAATTGGCAGGCATCATACATGGTTACCTTGTCCCTCAGCAGCCTTTGGCCTCAACGTCGGCTCAGGAACCATGTTCCTAGCCCGCTTGAAAATATTGCTACTTTTTCCCGATCATCGAGGCAGCTCTTGCGCTGTTCCAACCGCCTGCGCAGGGACCATTGAGCCTTCCAAGCGTTATCGCCAGATGAGCATCGAGAAGCGCGCCTTGCTCGACCATGCTGAGCGGTGCCGCCGCGTCGCCGGCGATCTCGCGCATAGCGAAGCCGCGCAGCGGCTGCAGTCCATGGCCGAGGAGTACGAACAGAGAGC
This sequence comes from Bradyrhizobium sp. 179, assembly GCF_023073535.1. Classification (NCBI taxonomy): domain Bacteria; kingdom Pseudomonadati; phylum Pseudomonadota; class Alphaproteobacteria; order Hyphomicrobiales; family Nitrobacteraceae; genus Bradyrhizobium; species Bradyrhizobium sp. 179. Next base: position 92,923 of record NZ_JADPJR010000130.1, read on the forward strand.
AGCAAGGCTGGACGACGATGGCTTTCATCTGAAGCAGAGTTATCCTCGCCGCAGCTACACGGGAGACGGAAGCGATCGCGAGGGCTAAGGAGGGCTCAATAGTTGATCTCCATTCTCAGGCCTCGCGGATCGATCTCGTCGTCGCCGACACGTTGCGTGCTGTCGCGCGCCGCGACCGCGCAGGCGCAGGCATCGATGAGATCGTCACGGCCGATGGCGGTGCGATAGCGAAGCGTCAGCCATGTCTCGATCTTGGTGAAGCCCCGGTCTCTCAGCAGAGCAATACGCTGCGCTTGACCACGCGACGACGTCTTCGGCTCAAGCCGAACTCGTCCGGCCAGATTCCAGAAGATCAATTCAGGATGGGCCTCGCCGATCGTCGGTTGCCGCGCCGGCGCCATGGCATCGTCGACCTCCTTGAGCTTGCCTCTGATGTTCCAGAGCTGCGCCGATACGCCCCTGCCCTTGCCCTCCTGCTCCCAGTAATAGCGATTGGCCGCAGCCATATCCGGGAACGTCCAAAGGTCGCGGCGCGCGCCGAGGAACACGGCAGGGCCGATCAATTCGCGCGCCCGCAGATCGCAAGCGCGATAGCCGCTTGGATTCAAGCCGATCGGCATGTCGATCATCGCACGGGCATGCGGCATCGCGAGCAGGCGCGTCAGGCCCGGTGAGTAATCGAAGCCATGATCGCCGCGCTCATTGATCCAGGCAGCGACCCAGCCGAAGCGAAATCCATCGAGACCGAGATAGGTTGGCACTCACTCGTCCATGTCTTGCGTCCATATCTTGCAATTTCACACGCGCGTTTGCTTGACAACCGCAGGCAGTCCGCTTCTCACGGACCCTCCCGAGCCTGCCGCTCCGGAGGGTTTTTTGTTGCCCGCGGCGCTTCTCCGAAGCCTTGGTAGCGTGGATCGCTACCTCGAAGACGGCGTTGAATTGATGCGCAACGACAACGAATCCGGACGCGGGACTGCGCCGGGAACCAGCGAAATCTCCGACGGGAGCCGCGCGTCCACTCTGTGGTGCGCGCAGGAAGTGAAGCAGGAATCAAGGCCATGCGACGATCCGATCCCTACATGGAACGCGCCCGCGAGCTCTGCCTCGCCGCCGGTATCGATCCCGACTCGCGCGTCGGCGAAGGACGCGGCCAGCCGGCCTGGTGCTCGTACCGCGACGCTGCGCGCAAGGAGCATCTCGCCCGCGAGGCCAATACCGCCGCGAGCGAGATCGCAAAGCTGCGTCCGCAGGATGCCCGCTTCCAGAATGCGCCGCTGAAGATCTTCGGTCCGCATGAGGAGGCGACCGTGGCGCAGATGCGCAACTGCATGGCGGTCGGCAATGTCGTATCCGGCGTGATCTGCGCCGACGGCCATCTCGGGTATGCCCAGCCGGTCGGCGGCGTCATCGCCTATGAGAAGCAGATCAGCATCTCCGGCGTCGGCTTCGACATCGGCTGCGGCAACATGGCCGCAAAGCTCGACACCCGGTTCGACGACATAGCCGACATCGTGCCCACGATCATCCGCGACGTCGCCAAGACGATCTCGTTCGGTGTCGGCCGCGCCAATGCCGAGCGGGCCGAGCACGCGCTGTTCGACGACGGCGATGCCTGGCGCGAGAGCGACATGGAAGCCTACCGTCAGAAGGCGGTGAGCCAGCTCGGCACGGTCGGATCGGGCAACCACTATGTCGACCTCATGCGCGACGAGGAAGGCTTTGTTTGGGTCGGTGTCCACTTCGGAAGCCGCGGCCTCGGGCACACCTCCGCGACGCGATATCTCAAGGCCGCCGGCGGCAAGGATGGCATGAACGTGCCGCCTGCCGTGGTCGACGAGGAGTCCGAGCTCGGCCGCCGCTACATCGCGGCGATGCAGCTCGCCGGACGTTACGCCTATGCCGGCCGCGAGTGGGTCGTCGAGCGCGTCCGCCGGATCATCGGCGGCAGCGTGACCGAGAGCGTGCACAACCACCACAACTACGCCTGGCGCGAGACCCACGACGGCCGTGATTTGTGGGTGGTTCGCAAGGGCGCGACGCCGGCGTTTCCGGGCCAGAAGGGATTCGTCGGCGGTTCGATGGGTGATGACGCCGTCATCCTCGAGGGCGTCGACAGCCCCGAAGCCAAGGCCTCGCTGTACTCGACCGTGCACGGCGCCGGCCGCCTGTTCGGACGAAGGGAGGCGAAGCGGCGCTTCTCGCGCGCGGAGATGGACCGATGGCTGAGCGAGCGCGGAGTCACCCTTGTTGGTGCCGACCTCGATGAGAGCCCGATGGCCTATCGCCGCCTGCCGGACGTGCTGGCGCAGCACGCCGGCACCGTGCGGGTGCTGCACACGCTGCGGCCGTTCGCCGTCGCCATGGCCGGCGAAGGCGAGTTCGATCCGTGGAAGGACTGACGCAAACCGCGAGTGGGGGTAGGCCCCCACTCGCAACCCTTTTGCACCCTGTCCGGTGCGGTGCGAACAGGCTTTGCGCCGTGTCTCATCTCGTCAAATATTCGCGCATCAGGGCGCGGGCGCGATGCAGGCGGGCCTTCACGGTCTGCCTGGAGGCCCTGAGCGCGGCGGCGATCTCGTCGATGGTCATCTCCTTGATGTCGCGCATCAGCGCGACGTCGCGATAATGCGGCGGCAGCGCCTCGAAGGCGGCGGCCACATCAAGCCTCAGATCGGCTTCCGGGCGGGCCAGAAGTGCCGCCTCCATCTCGCTGTCGTCCACCGCTGGGGCAAGGCCTGTCTTGCGTGCAAGTCGCAGGCATTCGCGGCGGACCACGCTGAACAGCCAAGCCGAAAACGCCAGCAGCGAGCGGATCGTCCCGACGTGCCGGAACAGGATCCACATCGCTTCCTGCGCTGCATCCTCAGCATCCGCCGAGCTGCGGCAGGTCGCCCGCGCATAGCGGCGGATGTCGGGCTGTGCCCTCTCCAGCAAAGAGGCGATCGCCTGGGGATCGCCGAGCCGTGCGGCCTCGAACAAATTTGGCGAGATCGTAGCCGCGCTCACGACACCCCTCCCTTGCCGATACCAGCCATCGCGCACATCGGGCAGTAGCCGACGAGGCCGGTCACTGCAAAGCCCGCTCCGCCGAGCGCGACCAGCCACGCCGCGGTGCCAGCGAGATAGACCAGCGCTGCGACCGCGATCGCGAGGCCCAAGACGACCCGCACCGCCTGATGCGGACCGCCGATGTTCTTCCTATAAAATCCCATCACATCCTCCGATATGGACCGAGACTGATCGTCTCGACCATCAAGAGGGCGCGATCCCCAAAAAGGATTCGCAGGGTCGGAAGATTTTTTCGGGATCAGCCTCCGGCCGCCTGATACGCCAGGCGCTTGAACTCGAAGAAGAAGGGATTCCAGAACCCCATGTAACGCTGGGCCATCAGCACGCCGGCGGTGTTGGCGTCAGGGCAGATCCACCAATGGGTGCCTGCAAGGCCGCCCCACTGGAATTCACCGGTCGAGTTCGGGGGATCGAACGGCGTCGGCGCGAAGGTGACGGCGCCACCGAGGCCGAACCCCTTGCCGGGGATGGGCCCGAGATTGGCGAAGCGGATGGTCTGGCCAGCGGGCAACTGGTTCGTCGTCATCTGCCGCAGCGTCTCCGGCTTCAGCAGCGCATCAGAACCGGGCAGCAACGCGCGCACCAGCGCCAGCATGTCGGGCAAGGTCGAGACCAGACCGCCGCCGCCGGACAGCCGCGGCAACGGCCGCCGATAGGCCTGCGGATAAGGCAGATGGTCGGCCCGCGTGAGGCCGGGCTTCATGGGATCGAGCACATCAGCGCCGTTATAGAGTGCAACCAGCCTGCCCTGCTGCGCTTCCGGCACATAGAAGCCGGTATCGGTCATGCCGAGCGGATCGAAGATGCGCGCTTTGAGGAAAGCGTCGAGCTGCTGGCGGGAGACCACCTCGACGACGCGGCCGAGCACGTCGGTCGCCACCGAATATTCCCAGCCGGTGCCGGGATGATAGGACAAGGGCAGATCGGCAAGCCGGTCGATCATGTCGGCGAGCGGCGTCAGCGGATTGAGCACGCGCGCCTCGTTGTAGCCTTTGAACAGCACCGTGCCCGGATCGAAGATGCCGTAGCTGAGCCCGGACGTGTGGGTCAGCAGCTGTCGGATCGTGATCGGGCCCCTCGCCGGCTCGACATCGGCAAGGCTCGCAGCCCCCGGCTTCAACACCGTGCGATGGCCGAGCTGCGGCAGAAATTTCTCGACGGGATCATCGAGCCCGACGCGGCCTTCCTCGACCAGCAGCATGATGGCGCAGGTGACGAAGATCTTTGTGTTGGAGAATGCACGAAAAATGTGGTCGGGCCGAAGCGCGGTGTTGGCCTCGCGGTCGGCAAAGCCGACGCATTGCTGGTCGACGACATCGCGCCCCCGCAGCACCGCCCAGGATGCACCGGGGATGATCTCCTGATCGACGTAGCGCTGCATCGCCGTCCGCGCGGCGGAAAAATCAGGTGTCCTGGCGTCCATGTGTTTCCCCAAATTATGGTTGGGAACGATATAGCGCGAATTCGCCGGATATGAAGCCCGCGGCGCAGCTCATTCCTGCTTCATCAGCGCCGTCACGTGCAGGCGACGGCGAATCCGCATGCCCTGCCGCCGATAGAGCGCGATGGCGGACGCGTTGTTCGAAAATACATGCAGGAAAGGAATTTCGCCGCGCGCCTCGATCTGCCGCGCGACCGCCGCGAGCAGCGCCTGCGCATAGCGTCGGCCGCGATGATCAGGATGCACGCACACGGCCGTGATTTCCGTGAAATTGCCTGGCTTCATCCGCTCGCCGGCCATGGCAACCAGCTCGCCGCCGGCACGGATGCCGAAGAACGTTCCGAGTTCGAGCGTGCGCAGCGCGAATGGGCCCGGCTTGGTCAGCTCTGTCAGCGCCATCATGGCGGGCACGTCGGTGGGTCCCAGCGTGACGATCTCGGCATCGCGGAGCGGGCTGTCGGCGGGCGATCCGATCATCTGCTCGCCGGTCTCGGCGAGCACGACCTTGAAGCCGGCGGGCACGTCGACCGGCTCCGGCGTAAACAGCGCAGCGACTTGCGATCCCGTCATGAGATCACCGAGCGCAGCAAAGCTTGCCGCGGACAGGTCGATCATGTCGGCAAATGGCGTCATGTCCACGGGATAGCGCAGCGCCCGCGGGCCGCCTTCGGCCAGATGCTTCTGACGCGTCGTCAGAGCGCTCCAGATCGGACGATCGAGTAGCGCCATATCGCTGTCGGACACCGGCCTAGTCCTTGTCGAAGCTGACGATCACGGCCGCATTGGCGATGAGGATGGGGTCGTTGGCCACTTCCGTGGCCGAGGGAATCTCCATCCCGCCATTGACTGCATTGACGGTCACCGTGCCGTAAGGCAGCTCCTTGGCGACGGCTTCCTTGTCGACGGCTTCCGGATTGGGCACAGCGATCGTGACGTCGACAAACATGTCGTTCGCGGTCTTCCCGATCATCCGGAAAAAGCCGAGGCTCGAATGCCTGATCGCGTCCGACACCGCACGTTTCGCCGCCTTGGTGGCGTCCCTGCCGTGGACATCGACGCCCATGCCCATCTCGGTGACACAACGAACGCGGGTCATTTCATATTCCTGTGGTTGGTTGGATGATGTTGCCGCAAGTTGTTATCGCATTCGGGCTGGTCGGCATACCCCGTCATTGCGAGGAGAAGCGACGAAGCAATCAGACTGCCTCTGCGGAACGGCTCTGGATTGCTTCGCGGAGCCTGTCATCGGGCCGCGCTTCGCGCGGACCCGTTGGCTCGCAATGACGGGTGTGGCGAAGTGTCGAACACACTTACGCCTTCGATTTTTCATGCGCCCGCAGCTCGTCGACCAGCACCCGCACGTTCTCCGAATAATCGATCGGAATCGAGACGAGGTGCACGCCGCCCTCCTTGAAGGCCGCCTCCAGCGTCGGGCCGAAGCTGTCGATGCTCGCGATGCGATGTCCCTTAGCGCCGTAGGCGTTGGCATAGACGACAAAGTCCGGGTTTCCAAAGGTCATGCCGTAATCGGCGAAATGATCGACCGCCTGCTTCCAGCGGATCATGCCGTAGGCGTTGTCCTCGAGCACCAGCACGACGATATTGAGCTTGAGACGGACGGCAGTCTCCAGCTCCTGGCTGTTCATCATGAAGCCGCCATCGCCGGCGACCGCGAGCACACGGCGGTCCGGATGGAGCATCGCGGCCATCATCGCCGACGGCAGGCCCGCACCCATCGTCGCCAGCGCATTGTCGAGCAGCAGCGTGTTGGCAACGCGGGTGCGGTAGTTGCGCGCGAACCAGATCTTGTACATGCCGTTATCGAGCGCGACGATGCCGTTCTCCGGGATCACCTGGCGGATGTCGTGCACGATCCGCTGCGGTGTCGGCGGCCAGCGCGGCTCGGTGGCGCGATCGGCGATGTGCCTGAGAATCTCTTCGCGCAGCGGCAAAAGCGCCGCCGCCTGCGGCAGCTTGCCTTCGAGCCGATCGGCGAGCAGCTCCAGGCTCGGGCCGACGTCGCCGACGACCTCGGCGTCGGGAAAATAGACCAGCTCCACGCTCGCCGGTGTATAGCTCACGTGAATCACCTTCGGCCCCGCCGGCCCCATGATGAAGGGTGGCTTCTCGATGGGGTCGTGGCCGATCGCGACGATCAGGTCGGCGGCATCGATCGCGTCATGAACGTAGTCGCGTTCGGACAGCGCGGCGGTCCCCATATAGAGGTTGGTGCCGCCGGGCACGGTGCCCTTGCCCATCTGCGTGGTGAAGAAGGGAATGCCGGTCCGCCGCACGAAGCTTGCGATGCCATGCGTCGACCGCGGCCGGCTGGTCGCAGCGCCCATCATCACCAGCGGACGCTTTGCAGCCAGGATCATCTTGGCGGCACGGTCGAGCGCGGCACGATGCGCGACCGGAATTTCGATCGGATGGACAGGGATCACCGGGACGGCGGATACTTCGTCGCCCGCGATATCTTCTGGCAATTCGAGATGAACCGGCCCGGGCCGTTCTTCCATCGCGACGCGAAAGGCGTCGCGCACCACGGTCGGGATGCTGGAGGCGCTGACGATCTGTCGCGACAGCTTCGTCAGCGGCTTCATGGTCGCGACCACGTCGACGATCTGGAAGCGCGCCTGCCGGCTGCTCATGATCGGCTTCTGACCGGTGATCAGGATCATCGGCATCGCACCGAGATGCGCATAGGCCGCGCCGGTGGATAGATTGAGTGCGCCGGGTCCAAGCGTCGACAGACACACGCCGGGCCTGCCGGTCAGCCGCCCATGCGTGGCAGCCATGAAGGCGGCGGCCTGCTCGTGGCGCGTCAGGATCAGCTCGATCCTTGAGGTGCGGAGCGATTCGACGAGATCGAGATTCTCCTCACCGGGGACACCGAAGATGCGGTCGACGCCCTCGTTTTCCAGCGCGGCGACAAACAAGTCCGATCCTTTGACTTTGTGGTCCTGGCCGCTCATGTGGTCTCCGCTTCCTGTACGTCCCACGCTCCGGGAGCGGCCGCATGGTAGCGGCTCACGGCACGGGCACAACTCACAAAGAGGCGCGCGAGAGCTCCAGTCTCGTCATTGCGCGCAGCGAAGCAAGCCGGAGTCTTTCCCGGATCCATTTCTGCACTGCTTCGCTGCGCTCGCACTGAGAGCGTGTGGAGCGACAGCCTCAACCTCTCGCGTGTCCCGGCCGCGGTGTGGCACGCGTGACCGGCGGCTCGCGCGGCATCGCCGCGGCGATCTCCCGTCGGCTGGCGCAACGGAAGCGGTTGCGATCTGCGCCATGCGAGGACCTCTTGACCTGCCCAAAGCGATTGACAGCAGGAGATACCTGACTAAAGTCAGACATCATGCTCGACCCCGTCTCCCGCGTCCGCCGCTTCAACCGCGCCGTCACATCCGCTGTCGGTGCGCTGGATACCTCGTTCCTGGGCCGCGGCCGGCCGCTTGGCGCGGCGCGGGTGCTCAACGCGATCGGCCACGGCCGCTCGGACGTGGCGGAGATCCGCGACTATCTCGGTCTTGATTCCGGGCTGATGAGCCGGCTGCTTCGCAGCCTCGAGGACGAAGGGCTGATCGAGACCAACGCACGCGAGGACGATGCGCGCCGGCGCATGGCAAAGCTCACGCGCGCGGGCCGGCGCGAGTTCGCAGCCTATGAGGCGCTGTCGAACGCGCAGGCGGGCGGCATCCTCGCGCAACACTCGCAAGCCGAGGCGCTGCTGGCAGCGATGGACCTGATCGCCTCCGCGCTGACGCGCGAGCGTGTCAGGCTGGACGAGATGGACCCGCAAAGCGCGGAGGCCCGCTATTGCCTCGGCGAGTATTATGCCGAGCTCGGCCGGCGCTTCAAGCAGGGCTTCGACGTGTCGCGCTCGCGTGATCCCGATGCCAAGGACATGCGCCGGCCGCGCGGCACATTCATCGTTGCGATCTCGGACACGCTGCCGATTGGCTGCGTCGGGCTGAAGGGCACCGATCACGGCTATGCCGAGATCAAGCGGCTGTGGGTTGCGCCCGCCGCGCGTGGATTGCGGCTCGGCCGCCGCCTGATGGATGCGACCGAGGATGCTGCGCGCGAGCTCGGCATCACGCTGCTGCGGCTGGACACCAACAGCGCGCTGCCCGAGGCCGGCCAGCTCTACCGCAGCACCGGCTGGCGCGAGATTCCTCGCTTCAACGACGATCCCTATCCCGATCTGTTCTTTGAAAAGCGGCTGTGACGCCGCGAGGCGAATTCGCCTCCTGCTGCGTTATCGTTGCAGCATGGGAGCTTCACGATGAACAGCGCCGACCTCGCCGACCGCTATCGCAACTACATCGCCTGCCTGAACCGGCAGGACTGGCCGGGCCTCGGCCAGTTCGTGCATGACGATGTCGTCCACAATGGCCGCCCGCTCGGCCTATCTGGCTATCGTGCGATGTTGGAGCAGGACTTTCGCGATATCCCGGATCTGCGTTTCAACATCGCGCTGCTCACCTCAGATCCACCCACCATCGCCTGCCGGCTGGCATTCGACTGCACGCCGGTCGGACAATTCCTGGGGCTCGAGGTGAACGGCAGGCGCGTGTCCTTTTGCGAGCACGTCTTCTACACGTTTCACAATGGAAAGATCCGGCAGGTCTGGTCGGTGATCGACAAGGCGGCGATCGAGGCGCAGCTCTGATGCTGCGCCTCGATCACGAACTTATGCCGGCGCCGCTGCCACCTCGCCTTGCGGCTTTGCGAACGGGCGGAACGTCATTGCCATCAGGAACGCCCCGAGACCCATCGCCCAGGAGGCGATATAGAGCCAGGCATAGCTCGAGAACGCGTCGTAGATCAGGCCGCCGGCGAGCGGACCGGTTGCCATGCCGAGGCTGCCGGCCATCGCCGTGCCGCCGATCACCGTGCCCATCATCTTGAGCGGAAAGTTCTCGCGGATGAGGACGGCGTAGAGCGGCATGGTGCCGGCATAGATGAAGCCGAAGACGGCGCCGACCGCGTAGAACGTCGTGAGCTGATGCGCGAAGACGTAGGCGAGCGCACCGAACGCCTGGAGCAGGAGGCCCGAGACCAGCACGCGCTTGGCGCCAAAGCGGTCGCCGAGCACGCCGAAGGCGATGCGGCCGCCCAGGCCGGCAAAACCTTCGATGCTGTAGATCGTCACTGCCGCGACCAGCGGAATGCCGCAGCTCACGGCATAGCTGACGGTGTGGATGATCGGACCGGAGTGGGTGGCGCAGCAGAAGAAGTTGGTGGCGAGCAGGATCAAAAATTGCGGCGAGCGCAATGCCTCGCCCATCGACATCTCGCCCTGCCCGGCCGCGCCCGTTGGTGCGGCGGCCGCGTGCGCGAGCGCCGGCGGACGGCGCACCAGGAACGAGACCGGGATCATGATGGCGCCGACCACCAGGGCGACAATCTGCATCGAGGTCCGCCAATCATGGCCGGAAACGAGCCAGGCCGCGAACGGCGCCATCGTCATCGGCGCCATGCCCATGCCGGCGGACACCAGCGACACGGCGAGGCTGCGATGGGTCTCGAACCAGCCGGTCACGGTCGCCATCATCGGCGCGAAGATCGCCGCGCAGGCCGCCCCGACCAGAAGGCCGAACACGAACTGGAAAACGATCAGGGAGGTCGCATGGCTCGCGGCGAACAGGCTCAGCGCCAGCACGGTCGATCCCGTCAGCACCACCGGCCGCGGCCCGAATCGATCCGTCAGCGTGCCCCAGGCCATGCTGGTGAAGGCCATGGCCAGAAAGCCGATCGTCATCGCGCTGGAGATGCCGGTCACCGACCAGCCGGTGTCCTTGGCGATCGGCTGCAGGAACACCGGCAGCGAAAACATGCCGCCGATCGCAACGCAGCCGAGCAGGCCGCCGGCGGCGACGATCACCCAGCGATAGGGGGATTGGGTCATTTTGGTCTCCTGTTCAGGTCTGTCTCGCGTGGAAGACGATTGGGAACAGCGCCGACCGACAGTGCCACGTCATTTTTGCCGCACGTTTTTGCAACCTGCCAATAAATTGCGAAAACAACCCCATGCACAGTAGCCGGGTGCTGCAAGATCAATGACTTACGGCAATTGCGACGGCGGTTTGACTCAGTCAGGCAAAACACCGGCACAATGGCCCCCTGCGCCGGTTCGCCAGAGGCCATGCCAACCTGCCTGCCGGAGCGCCGTGCGCGGTCAAGCCTCGAACAGGGCCTTCACGTCGTCTCGGTGAGCGCCGAAGCAATCTGTCCATCGCGCTCGAATAGACTGCCGGCCAGCGCCCGTTTTCTGGCCTTGAGCTCGTCCATCTTCTCCTCGATGGTGCCGGCGGCCACGAGTCTGTAAACAAACACTGCCTTGTGTTGTCCGATCCGATGGGCACGATCGATCGCCTGTTCCTCGACCGCAGGATTCCACCAGGGATCGAAGATGATCACCGTGTCCGCCGTGGTCAGATTGAGGCCCACCCCACCCGCCTTCAGGCTGATCAGGAAAAGCTCCGCCGAACCGTTCTGGAAGGTTTCGATCGCCGCCTTGCGGTCCTTGGTGTCACCAGTAAGAAGGCTGTATCGCAGGCCATTGGCATCGAGGCGCCGCCGGATCAGATCGAGCATGGAGGTGAACTGAGAGAAGACGATGATCTTCCGGCCCTCGCTCAACAGCTCCGATACCATCTCCATCAGACGTTCGAGTTTGGCCGACGGCCGCTCCACGCCATCCCGCAACTTCAGCAGCGCCGGATCGCAACATGCCTGCCGCATTCTCAGCAAGGCTTCCAGAACGACGATGTGGCTCTTCGCGAAACCACGGGCCGCGATGGCCTCGCGGACCTTGCGCGACATCGACAACCTTATGGAATCATAGAGATCGCGCTGCGGACCTTCGAGCACGATCGTTTCCAATATCTCGCTCTTGGCCGGCAGTTCCGTGGCGACTTCGGCCTTGGTCCGACGCAGCAGGAAGGGCTTAACCCGCTGCGCTAACGCTTCAGTGCGGACCTTGTCACCCCGTTTCTCGATCGGCGAGCGCCATTGGCGCGAGAACGCCGCCTTGTCCCCGAGATAGCCTGGATTTGCGAAACTCATGATCGACCAGAGTTCGCCGAGATGATTTTCCATCGGCGTGCCCGTCAAACAGAAGCGGTGCGCTGCCTTGACATCCCGCAACCAGCGAGTGGTGGCGGCGTCTGGATTCTTGACGGTCTGGGCTTCATCCAGCACGGCGATGTGCCATTCCCGCGCCAGAAGCACCTCCCGGTCTCGCGCGATCAAGGGATACGTGGTCAGCACGAGATCATGCTCGCCAATCGCCGGGAACTTCTCCTTGCGCTCTGGCCCCTGAAGGACGAGGACCTTCACGTCCGGGGCGAACTTCTGCGCTTCGGCTGACCAATTGGTCATCAGGCTCGTCGGCGCGACAACCAGCACAGGATTGGTGAGCCGTCCCCGCTGCTTTTCCAGCGCGATCAACGCCAGGATCTGAATTGTCTTGCCAAGCCCCATGTCATCGGCGAGGACGCCGCCCAAGCCGCTCTCGCGAAGCAGGTCGAGCCAGGCCACACCCTGGGCTTGATAGGGTCGAAGCGTCGCCCGAAAGGTCGGCGGAAGGTCGGGCGCAGTCAGCCCTCGCGTCTGAAGCAGGCCAGCGAGACGACGGAGATTGTCGGCCCCGCGAAAAACAAAATTCTCGTTCTCCAGGCCCAGCAGCGGAACGACGTCGGCCTGCGACAGCCTGATCTTCTTCGACCCATCGGCGAGAGTGCCGTTCATGTGCAGGCTGTGCAGCGCCAGCACCAAAGGCAAAAAGCGATCGGCGGCCAGCGCCAGTTGGCGGCCGTCGGCGAGCGGGAGATAAAACCGGTCGCGCTTTTCTGCGAGTTGCCGCAACCGTTCTGGCCTGAAGTCGGGCGCCGATACCAGCGCGGCGACGTGCGGGGCAAGATCGTGGCGCTCGCCGTCGATGTCGATGCCGAGCGCCAGTTCGAACCAGTCGATACCGCTCGATTCCAGCGCGGCATCGAAGTCGCCGGAGGAGTCCGCGAGCCGAAACGGAAAGTCCTCGTCGACCAGAATCTCGAAGCCTTCGGAGCGCAATCGCTCGGCATGCTGGGCGAGAAAATCGAACCAGCCGCCCTGGTTGCTCAGCGTGAGATCGTTGGCATGACGGAAGTCGAGCGCCGGCAGTGCCGTCCTCGCGTCACGAAGACCAATATCCGCCAGACGCTTGCGCGCTTGCTTCTCCTTACTTTGTCGCCGCGTGATCGAAAACAGCTTGCCGGCCTGAAACAGCTCCACCCGGCTCGCTCGCTGGTGGATCAATATCGAAGCCGCCATAGCGGAATCCGAGGGTAGCGACCGCCGCCGGCCCGTGCTCCTGGTTCCCGCCGCGGGAGTAGGAATAGTAGCTCGCGACGTGACCCAGCCGCAGCCGCAGCACCGGATGAGGATCCTCTTCGATTGACACAGCGACGGTCGGCGGCGCAGGCAAGAGGCCGTGGTGAGATTCAGGCAGCTTCTGACTGAGGCGGCGCGAGACCTCCTCCACCTGCGCGCGCGGAATGGCGGGAGCCGAGAGGATTTTGAAGGCCAACCGTGGGGGCAGGCCCGATTGTACCGGCCCGATCAGGCCGGCGGCCTCGTCAACGTACACCGGCGGCTCGGCGTTGAGCGCGACCGCCCCGGGGACAAGGAGATGAGGCGTGAGACCGCTCTTTCCCGTCGATCGCCACTCGATCCGGCCCGAGCGCGCGTCTGCCCACGTCAGCGGGCTCCGCTTGTGGTCAAGCCAAAAGGCCCTGCCAGTCGCGACAATCCGCTTCAGCAGTTCCTCCGAATAGGGTCCCTGCTCGTAATAGCTGCGGGTGCCGGTCGCCACTTGCGTCATGATGTCGATGTCGACATCGCGGAAGTATTTCGGCGCCCGCTCAGCCTTGAACTCGTAGAGGCTGGGGCTGGTATAATTGTCAGCGAAGCCGCCGCCCTTCAGCACACGGACGGACCGCAGGGACAATTCAAGCCGCGGCATCGCGTGGTCCGATGGCTCCAGGCAGTACAGCAGGCACTGATTCTGATCCGCGCCAGCCCCGTCACCCCGCACCGTCCGGCCAACGCTGTCGATCCAGCTGGTGAGCTCGGACGAAAGAACCGGAGGCGCCATGGGTGCGTTGCTGGCAGCCTGCGTGCCCGCTGCCGGGACCTCCCTCCCACTCAGCACCTCCAGCAGCGTTGCAGCGACATGCTTGCAATTGTACTCCATCGGACAACTGCAATCGCCATCGAGGTCGACAAGTTCGTCACCGCTGAACACCAAGACGATATCGACCTCATACCTGTTTGCTCCGCTGCCGCGCACCTGCGCGCTGACATGTTTCAGGTCATCGCTGACCTTGAGGTTCGAGACACGGCCCTGCGCCTGATAGGAAACCGCCTTCTCCATCGCCGATCGGCTGAAGTAACTGTAGATCGACTTGCGCTTGAGAACGTCCGAGAGCACTTGCAGAAATTCCGTGGTCTTTGAGCTTTCAGGATAGCCCCTCCGCCCCGATCGTTGTAGCCGACTCCTCCCGCTTGCGAACAGGAACCTGACGCCTCGGGCCCTGACCGATCGAGGCGGCGCAACAACGGAGTGCTTCAACCATGCATGAATGGTAAGAACCCGGCATGACCATCCGTTCCATCGTCCGCTACCCCGACCGCCGGCTCGCGATGCCTGCACGAGCCGTCAGCGCATTCGACGACGGCTTGCGCAAACTGGCGGCGGACCTGTTGGAGACGATGCGGGCGGCACCCGGGATCGGCATCACCGCGCCGCATGTCGGTGTGCCCTTGCGGCTCGTCGTGCTCGAGCTCGACGCCAGGGACGGTCCCCTCACCTACGTCAATCCGGTCGTTGAATGGGCCTCACCCGAGATGATCCTGCACCGCGAGGGCAGCGTCTCGATGCCTGGGGTCAACGACGAGGTGCAACGCCACGCGCGGGTGCGGATCAGCTATCAGGATCTCGACGGCAACATGCATAGCGAAGAATCGGACGGCCTGCGGGCCGTCTGCCACCAGCATGAGATCGACCAGCTCGACGGCGTGTTCTGGATCCAGCGGCTGTCGCGGCTGAAGCGGGAGCGGCTGGTGAAAAAGTACGAGAAGACGTTGCGGGGTCCGTGATGCATTCACTCCCGCTTGTGTAGGGCCACTGCGGTCAAGCCGCGGCATGACAGCGCGTGCGGGGCGCGAGCGTGCGACGCGCGGCCTACCCGACCGCCATCAGCTCCTTCGCCAGCGCCATGTAGGCCGGCAGTGTCACGGGATCGTTGGCGGCGTTGCCCGCCATGGGATGCGAGGCATAGCGGGCGATCACCATCTCGGCTTTGGGATCGATGTAGATGCCCTGGCCGTGGACGCCGCGCGCCATATAGGCGCCGTGGGCATTGTGGCTGACCCACCATTGATTGCGGTAGGACGCGCCCGGCAGCGTGGTGTAGCCGGCCGGCTTGAATTTGTGGGGATCGCCGCCGCGCGCGATGTCCTCGACCACAGACGAAGGCACGATCTGGCGGCCGTTGAAGCGGCCGTGATTGCGCATGGTCTCACCGAAGCGGGCGAGATCGCGCAGTGTCGTGGAGAGACCGCCACCGCCGCTCTCGGTGCCGATGCGGTCAACGTGATAATGCGCGTCCTCCTCTGCACCCATCGGCTGCCAGATGCGTTCGGAGAGAAGATCGGACAGGGTCATGCCGCTGACGCGGCGGCAAATCCAGGCCAGCACGTCGGTGTTGACGGTCTTGTAGGCAAAGGCCTTGCCGTGCTCGCCCTGCTTCTTCTGCGCGATGAGGAAATCGAAGATCGTGGTCGCGCCGTCATAGCCCGGCGGGATCGGGGCCATGCCGTTCGCACGTCGCAATCCCCACACATCCGAATTCTTGTCGGTGTAGACTTCGGTGTATGCGAGCCCCGTGGTCATATCCATGACCTCGTGCACGCGCGCGTCCCCAAACGCGCTCGCCTTCAGCTCCGGCACATAATCCGTGACGGGCGCCTGCGGATCGATCCTGCCCTCGGCGACCAGCATGCCTGCGAGCACCCCGGTGAACGACTTCGTCACCGACATCGCGAGATGCGGCTTGTGCGGCTTCAAGGCGCCGAAATAGCGCTCATAGATCAGCTTGCCCCGATGCAGCACCGCGATGCCGTCGGTGTAGGTCTCCTCCAGCATTTTTGCGAACGTCATCGGGCGACCGTCCATCGTGGTCGAGGCGACCGCGCCGATGTCATGCTCCTCCCGCGGCAGCACCGACGCCGGCCCCGCCCCGCGCCAGACGTTCACCGTCGGCACCAACTGGCGGATGTTGCTCCAGGCCCAGCGCAGTTCGGGGAAGCTGCGGAACGAGCCGTCCTGGAAGGTGATGATGCGGTCGGCTGACGGCGGGAAGCCGCGCATCCAGCCTAACTGTTCGGGATCGGTCTCCGTGGCGGCGGCGAGAGATTGAGGGGCGACGATAGACATGAACGTAAGCTCCGGGGCTGGCAACGCCGGAATCGTATCATGAGCACGCTAGACGTACACCCAACGCCAGCGCTGGGGTGGTCGGCGGCGGAAGCTGGGCGCCCATTCGTAGAATAAATAGAGCGATCGATATCCGACTCCCGAACCAAAACACACTCCAGGTCACAACGACGGGGCAACGCCGATCATGCGATCGAGCATTTATGGGCCGATGCCTATTTGCGGAAAATTCAATGCCGTGCGAACGGAGCGATCAACTCGCTACGGAGTTGGCTTCAACAAGACGCAAACATCGTCACTTGGCGTCATGATTGTCGTCCGCACTTTCGCTCGGGTGATGCTGACACGGAAGTTTTGACGCGCTTGCGTCATCGATCCATCGTGAAAATTGCCGGACACAATTCGATCAGGATTAGCTACGATCTCGCGTTTCACCCGCTTTGGCCAGCCTTCGAAAATGATGACCTCGTCGAACTGTTTCCCCTTCGCCTTGTGCATGTTCATCACGACGACACCCGCTTCCGGCTTGTGTGCTGTCGCGAAATGCTCATGAACGAAGGCTTGGCGGGTGATCTCAAGGGCATTCCGATATCCGCCCCCATCGCGCCAGTCCTGCGCTAATCCCTGGCGAAGCAGGGTCCCTCGCTCAAGAAGTCGGACATTGCGCACCTCCCTCGCGACATGGTTCAATCGCGGGCAAGCTCCGGCGCCCAGCACAGCCCGCATTGCCACCCAATCTGCGTCGGGGTCCCCCGTGAGCGCCAGAGCCGCTGAAGCTTGGTGAGCGGCAAACGTGCCTTTTAATACACTGTTGCCCGGCATCGGGCGGCCTTTTGCAACGCACTCATTCCATTTCGCCAACGCCGCTCGAAATCGCTTAGCCTCATCCATGTCGCCCTTAGTGGGCGTCGCACCGCCGCGGCCGTGAAAATAGCTGCAAAGTAGCTCGACAAGTTTGTCAAAGCATCCGGCATGGCCGCGCTGCTGCAACAAGAAGGCGACAATCTCAGCGGCGAGGATCGGCCCCTCCATATCGACAGCTGCCGTGTGCGCAATAGGCGGGACGTTTCCGAACGGTTCGCGCAGCACGTCAGATACGAGGCGAGTCATCCTTTTGGTCGGCACGAGTACCGCAAGCGACCAGTCCCGTCGACCCGCTTCAATCAAACGCTTGCGGGCTTGCAGGACCTGTCCAACGAGTGACGTGTAGGCTTGATTGGGGTTGGATTCGAAGGGCGCGTAGGCGATTCCTTTGTATTCGTTCTGACGGAATTTTCCGGTCAGAATGTCGTTGCCAAACAATGTGATATCAGTGCCTTTGCTTCTATGATTGTCCGCGGCGAGATCGTGGACTGATGGTGCGAAAGCGGCTGTGAAGTGGTTAAGCCTCTCCGGATCAGCCCCGATGAAATCGAAGATTCGCTGCTCTGGGTCGGCTAGAGCTATCAGCGTGCTACTCACGCCTAAGGCCTGTACCGCTCGCCATTGGTCGGCGCTCGTGTCCTGAAATTCATCGAGAATGATGTAGGGGTACATCGTCGAGATAAGCGACCGGATCTTGTTAGAGCCGTGAAGCAAGATTGCCACGCGGTCTGCGAACAGCTCGAAGCAAACCTTTCCCTCTTCGGTTGCGAGTCGAGCCCGCTCTGCGTCCTCACGTGCGCGCTTCTGCGCTTTCTCCTCATTCGACAGTTTCGAAGCCGCTTTATAGCCACTCCGTACGGCGGACAGAGCGATTGCCTCGTTTGATGGCGTTAGGATCGTTATCCGCCGCGGAAAGCCGATCAGGTAACCGTGGGCTTTCAGAATGCGCCAGAAGAACGAATGATAGGTATCGACCTCGATCCTCCGTCGCTCCTCACGTGCGATCGCAGCCTCCTCGTCGATCGCCTCCAGCACGCGCGAAACGGTCGCGCGGGCGAAACTGAGGAAAAGGATGCGCTGGCCGGGCTTCAGCGCCTCACATGCAATTTTCGCGGCCTTGAGAATCGAGACGGTTGTTTTTCCAGAGCCGGGCCCACCGGTCACGAGGTGATGCCCGACGGTCCGAATGACTTTCTTTTGAGCCTCGGTCAGCTCGACCATGACACATCCACCTAGCTGAGAGGGTCGACAGCGTCTTCTTCGTCACCTTCGCCAGCCGGCGGTGGCGGTACATCGCAGAGCGATTTCAGGGTGATGCAAGCCTCACGCAACCACTGCGGGATCTCGGCCTCGCAGCACTGCGCTAGGAATTCTGCGATCCCCCAGTTTCCTTTCGACCAGCTGAAATAGTCCTTGAGCGCCACTACCACCTGTATCTTTGGGTTCGGGTATTTAGTCTGCAGGTGGGGCGGCCAATCCAGCAAGTCCGCAAACCGTTCGAGCGCAGCCTGGGTCGTATTCTTGAGGATCAGATCCTCGATGCCCTTCTCCTCATGCATGAACAGCCGCTCAACCTGGGCTTCGATAGTCGCCTTGGCCGGACCGGTTTGCTTGTCGCATAGGGCGAAGGTTCGCTTTCCCAAGCTTTTATACAGAGCGCCGAGATCGGCGATTTGGGTTTCAGTCCCTGCGTCGATGACGCACACGCCCAGGGCCTCCAAAGACGCGTATATCGTCGGGTTCAACTCCGACAAGCGGCGCGCGGCGACTGGGAAAGACGTCGCCTCCGTTGCGCCCTCGGCGATCAGGACGCGACGTGAGAGCAGCCCCTCGCAAAACCGAGTCCGAAACTCCTGGCGATAACGCTTATGCTTGACGCTTTCCGGCAGCTCGATCTTTGCCTGGGCCAGTTTGCCATTGCCCGTTCGCGAAAGGGTGACGGTCTCATCGAGGCTGAACTCCTCGAGGATGTACGGCGAGTGCGATGTAAAGAGCGACTGAGCCGAAAGCTTGCGTAATTCGTGGACAATTCGCTTTTGCGCATATGGCGGGATCGCCGTTTCGGCTTCTTCCATGGCAAAAATGACGTTCTGCTTATCCTCGGCGATCTGCGACAGCATCGCGAGTACCAGCATATTGATTGTCCCCGTTCCCTGCCGGAAGAAGGGCGCCGCATGGTCGCCCGTGCCGGTGGCTATGAACGCAGTAACCACCTTTCGGAGATGCTCACGTGTCAGGTTTGACACTTTAAGGTGCGGCTTCACTCCCCACTCGCGCGGCACGTAATTCTTCAGCGACTTGTCGATGCTTTCGAGCACGCCCGAGATGCCAAGGACAGGATCGCTCGCAACGTCGAAACCGGCAAGCGTTCCGATCGTCCCTTCCCACATCTGAGGCCGGATCTCCTTGAGCCGCAGGATAATGTCCAGCAGGCTGCCGTGTTCGAGACTGAGCGCGCGAGATCCGGTCCTCAACGATCGCAAGAAGAGAAAGCCGCAGTGCTGCTTATCCTTCTTAGAAAAGGAGGTCGGGGTCTCGTCCTCCGACAGGCTGCGTGTGAAGTAGGTATTGCCGACGAAGTCGTCTTCGTCAGGGTCATATTCGCCGATGAATGTGACCCGGAGCGCCGCCTTGATCTCAGCAACATCGACACCCGCTAGACTAGCCTCCTGATAGAACTCGCCGGTGCTTGTATTCAGCCACTCGACGGCGGCGCCGAAGCGCGCCTCCTGTTCTGACGACAAGTTGGTGATCGTGACCTCGACCTTGATCTTCGGGGCCGGGACAAGCTCCGCCCCTTCGGGGGCCCTGGGGTTCGCGAGAGGAAGATAGTTGCCCTCATAGAAATCGTGCTCATCAACGGGCGGCCGTCGACTGAGCCGGTCAGGCCCCAATGCGAGATCGATCGCCTCAAGTACCGACGATTTGCCGGTGTTATTGTCGCCGATCAGGACGGCATGATCAGGCAGCACGAGCTTTGCGGAGCGAATGCCTCGAAAATTTTCTATCTCAACGGAAAATATCTTCACGACTCCCCCCAGAGCCACGCGGCCTTATTGAGCCTGCGTTATCTCATAAGTTGAGTCGGCACAAAACACTCGTCTTAAACGGCGGACGTGCTTCGAAGCCGATCGCGCCGCAACAGATCCCCACCATTGGGGTGCTGCCGGTATGAATGGGTGAAAATCACTCCCACTCGATCGTCCCCGGCGGCTTACTGGTCACGTCGTACACCACCCGGTTCACGCCCTTCACCTCGTTAATGATGCGCGTGGCGGTCTCGCCCAAGAACTTCATGTCGAACGGGTAAAAGTCGGCGGTCATGCCGTCGGTGGAGGTGACGGCGCGCAGGCCGACGACGTAGTCGTAGGTGCGGCCGTCGCCCATGACGCCGACGGTCTTGACGGGGAGCAGCACGGCAAAGGCCTGCCAGATCACGTCGTAGAGGCCGTGCTTCCTGATCTGATCGATGTAGACGGCGTCGGCCTTGCGCAGGATGTCGAGCTTGTCTTTGGTGATTTCGCCGGGGCAGCGGATGGCGAGGCCCGGGCCCGGGAACGGGTGTCGGCCAACGAAGATTTCGGGCAGGCCGAGCTCGCGCCCGAGCTTGCGCACCTCGTCCTTGAACAGCTCGCGCAGCGGCTCGACGAGCTTCATGTTCATGCGCTCAGGGAGGCCACCGACATTGTGGTGCGACTTGATCGTCACCGAAGGGCCGCCGGTGAAGGAGACGCTCTCGATCACATCAGGGTAGAGCGTGCCTTGCGCGAGGAAGTCGGCGCCGCCGATCTTCTTGGCTTCCTCTTCGAACACCTCGATGAAGAGGCGGCCGATGGTCTTGCGCTTGGTCTCCGGATCGGTAACGCCTTCGAGCTCGCCCAAAAACTGTTTTGAGGCATCCACGTGCACGAGCGGGATGTTGTAGTGGTGGCGGAACAGGTCGACCACGGTCTTGGCTTCGTCGAGACGCAAAAGGCCATGATCGACGAACACGCAGGTGAGCTGGTCGCCGATCGCCTCGTGAATCAGCACGGCCGCGACCGCTGAATCGACGCCGCCGGAAAGGCCGCAGATCACCTTGCCTTTGCCGACCTGCTGGCGGATTTTTTGGATCTCCTCCTCGCGGAAGGCGCGCATGGTCCAGTCGCCGGAAAGGCCGGCGATCTTGCGCACGAAGTTGCGGATCAGTTTGGCGCCGTCGGGCGTGTGCACCACTTCCGGGTGGAACATCAGGCCGTAATATTTGCGCGTCTCGTCCTGGATGATCGCGAAGGGCGCGTTCGGCGAGGTGCCGGCCACCGAGAAGCCCGGCGGCATCCTGGTGATGCGATCGCCATGGCTCATCCAGACCTGATTCCTGCCGCCTGGTGACCAGACGTCCTCGAACAGCTTGCTCGGCGCCTTCACCTCGACATCGGCGCGGCCGAATTCGCGGTGATGGCCGCCCTCGACCTCGCCGCCGAGTTGGGCTGCCATGGTCATCTGGCCGTAGCAGATGCCCATTACCGGCACGCCGGAATCGAAGATCGCTTGCGGGGCGCGGGGCGAGCCGGCCTCATGCACCGACTCAGGCCCGCCGGAGAGGATCACCGCCTTCGGCTTCATCTCGTTGAAGGCAGCTTCGGCCTTGTTGAACGGAACGATCTCGCAATAGACGCCATCCTCGCGCACGCGGCGCGCGATCAGTTGCGTCACCTGGCTGCCGAAGTCGACGATGAGAATCTTGTCGTGCGCCGAGGCCACCGAGGGCGTCGACGCGGAGCGGTCGTTTTGTGCTGCTGTCATGGCCAGCAGATACGCGACACGGGAGCTGCCCGCAACCGCGCGGGCGCGCGCCCCACATCCTTCTTTGGGCATGGACAAAACCATATAGGTCAGTAATATTGACCTATTATGTCCTCCTCTCAAACAGGGGGCCGAACAGGGAGAACGCCATGTCACAGCACCATCAGCCATCAACGCTCGCCGCGCTCGGCCGGACCTGGGTCGAGGCCTGGAATGCGCGCGACCTCGAACGCGTGCTCACGCTCTATGACGAGGCGGCCGTGATGACGTCGGACCGCATCCCCGTCATGGGGTTCGATGCCAGCGGCACCGTGCGCGGCAAGGACGCGCTCCGCGCCTATTGGGGCAAGGCGCTCGGGCTTTTGCCGAACCTGCATTTTTCGTTGATCGATGTGTTCGTCAGCCCGGACAGCGTGGTTGTGTTCTACGAGAACGAGCGGGGCAAGCGAATCTGCGAATATCTGCGGGTGAACGCCGAAGGGCTGATCGTGCAGGGGTCGGCGAATCATTTGGCGGCATAGGCCGGTTCCGGAAGGCCGCCCCACCCTCGCCGCGGCTTCTCGGCTCGATCATTGCCGCCTCTGGAATACTGGATCGCCCGCCCCAGTGCGCAAGTGCGCACAAGGCGGGCGATGACAGCGTGAACGAGGAAGGTTCGTGACCCCCACACGCAGTGACGGAGAACGCGGTGTACGCTAACAACACTGCCGACACCGATTGGACCTCCGCCATGAAACTCCCGGCATCCCCGTTCACCGTCACCGACTGGAGCCAGGTCGAGCCCACCACGCATCCCGGCGAGACCGGCGAGGCCAAGTGGCGGACGCTCAACATCGGCGAACTCCGGGTGCGGATGGTCGAGTATTCGCCGGGCTACCTCGCCGATCATTGGTGCGATCGCGGTCACGTGCTCTACGTGCTGAAGGGCGAGCTCGACTCGGAGCTGCGCGACGGGCGCAAGTTCAAGCTGACGGCGGGGATGAGCTACCAGGTCTCGGATTTCGGCGACGCCGCGCACCGGTCCTCGACGGCGGTGGGTGCGACGCTCTTCATCGTCGATTGAGAGGCGCGAGGGCGGCCAATTTGCACCGCAAAATAGCAAGCGCGCGCGACATGCCGAGCCACGGGTGGTGCCTTGAACTGGCCCCAAATTCTCGCTATATTGTGATCATCGATACTTGGCCGAACGACTGGGCCGCTTCGCTTCGTTGCTGACGGGCGCGCACGCTTCAGATGAATTCTCCAAACATCGACTCATCAGGGACTATGGGCGCAATGCTGCGTACCGGTCTGCGTGCGTATCCTCTCTAACTAACTAAAGGACAATCCCATGGCTATGGGCACCGTGAAGTGGTTCAACACCCAAAAGGGTTATGGTTTCATTCAGCCGGACGACGGCCAAAAGGACGTATTCGTGCACATCAGCGCCGTCGAGCGCGCTGGCCTCTCCTCCCTCAACGAGGGCCAGAAGGTCTCGTTCGACATCGTCGCCGACCGCCGCAGCGGCAAGTCCTCGGCTGACAATCTCCGCGTCGGCTAACGCCGGCGCAAGGCGCTTCTGACCACCGACGTACCGGTCAGAAGCGGTTAGCGAACACAGGCCCCGCGACCGGATTCGGTTCGCGGGGCTTTGTTTTGGGCGCCGCTGGCGCGGTCAGCCCGATTTCCTCAGCACCGAAACGAAGAACCCGTCCGTCCCGGTCCGCCGCGGCGTCATCAGCCAGCCTTCATCCGATTGCAGTGCGGCCTCGCCAAAAGCCTCCGCCTTGTCCCAGAGCACGCTCGCGGTTTGCTCAGGCGGGACGACCGTGAACTCGGGATGGCGGGCGACGAACGCCCTGACCTGCTCACCGTTCTCTTCCGGCAGCACCGAGCAGGTGATGTAGGCGATGCGGCCACCCGGCTTCACCAGCGGAACCGCGCGCTCCAGCACCTCGGCCTGGTCGCGCAGGCGAATCTCCAGCGCGCCCGGCCGCATGCGCCATTTGGCGTCAGGGTTGCGGCGCCAAGTACCGGTTCCCGTGCAGGGTGCGTCGATCACGACCAGATCGGCGGTGCTGCGGATGTCGGCAAGCGGATCGGCGTCGCCCTTGGGCGTGCGGACATCGGCATTGTGGACACCGGCGCGCGACAGCCGCTCGTGGATCGGGGCGAGCTGGCGCTTGTCACGGTCGGTGGCGATCAGCCGGCCCTTGCCCTGCATCAGGGCGGCGAGCGCCAGCGTCTTGCCGCCGGCGCCGGCGCAGAGGTCGATCACCTGCTCGCCGGGTTTTGCCGCAGTGAATTGGGCTGCAAGCTGCGATCCCTCATCCTGCACCTCAATGGCGCCCTTGATGAAATCCTCCTCGGCCTGGATGCCCGGGTTGCGCGCATCGGCCGAAAGCTCGATGCGGAGGCCGGTTGCGGACCAAGGCGTCGGTTTTGCATGAAGATGAGCAAGTGCACGCAGCACCTTGTCCCGATTGGATTTTAGCGTGTTGACGCGCAGGTCGAGCGGGGCCCGGCTCGCCATCGCCGCGGCCTCGGCGGCACGGTCCTCGCCGAACACTTTTCCAAGGTGGGGATCAAGCCAGTCTGGATAGTCGCCGGCCACGGCGGCGGGCGCATCTTTCAGGGAACGCGAGGCGAGCGCGGCCTGCTCGGCTTCCGTCAGCGGCTCTGGCGCAAACCGGCTGCCGTCGAACATCGCGGCCATGGTGGCCGTATCCATGTTTCGCTCGAGGCGGAGCATGCCGATCAGCCGCGCCCGCGCGGTATCGGCATCCATCAGGTACGCGCTCGAGGCGTAACGGCGCAGCACGTCCCAGACCAGGCCGGCGATGGCGGCGCGGTCGCCGGAACCGGCGAAGCGGTGCGCGGTGCCCCACTCCTTCAGCGCCTTGGCCGCAGGCACGCGGTCCTTCTCGATGGTGTCGATCAGTTCGATGGCTGCGGACAGCCGGGCAGCGGGCGTCATTTCAAATCTTTCAAAAAAGATTGGCGCACAAGCGCCTAGATCAGCAAGAGCAGCTTCAGCGCGAAATAGATCCACATCGCCAACAGCACCAGCACGCCGGCGAGCCAGACCGTGGAGCGCCGGCCGAGATCGTTGGAGGAGACGAAAACGCCGGCATGGGCAAAGCGCGTCACCACGAACACCCAGGACATCAGCACGATGAAGAGATCGGCACGGCGCAGCGGCAGCGCCAGTGCGATCAGGACGTAGAACAGCACCGGCAGCTCGAACTGGTTGCGGTAGCAATTGGCGATTTGTGTGGCGCCCTTGGGCCAGTTCGGCTCGCCCAGCGCAATGTCGCGGATCTTGGTCTCGCCCGAGACCAGCGTCTTGCGGCGCGCGACAACCATGCCGATCAGGAGCGCGAAGGTGAGAGCGACCTGCACGAAGACCGGCAGCAGGACCATTTGAACGGACATCGGAACTTTCCCGGGAGGCGAAATGCCGCCGACCGTCATTAGCTGCGACTTTTGGCGCTGACAATGAACGACTTGAACCGGCGTTCCCGCTCTCGCGATCAAAGGTCGATCGTTAAAGCGATTTCGGCCCCCGCGGGCCGCGAGGCGAGAGACCGCCATGCCGACCGCATCGCCTCGCCGCTCGCCGGCGCCCTCGCCCGCAGGACGGCTATACGATCCGCTATCGCGCGCTTTAAACTTTGTTCGTGCGACGCATGCCCGCACCGTCATCGTTCCGACGCGTGACAACGGGTATGATGAACGCATGTCCGAATTTCGCCTCACGCAGATTTCCGACACCCATCTCGGCCGGCGCTTTCCCGGCCTGATCGCCAACTTCCACCGCCTCAGCGAGCACATCGACGCCAACAGGCCCGATCTCGTCATCAATACCGGCGATGTCTCGTTCGACGGCCCGACCAGCGTGGATGACGTCGCATTCGCGAAAAGCCTGCACGATGCCCTGCCCATCGCCTGCCGCTATCTCCCCGGCAATCACGACATCGGCGACAATCCAACCATGATTGGACCGGCGCCGAAGCCGCCGGTCAGCGAGGCGCACCGCCGACAATTCTGCGACATCATCGGCGAGGACCATTGGGCGTTCGAGGCTGCCGGCTGGTGCTTCATCGGCCTCGATTCACTTGTCGTGAATGCAGGGCTCGCCTTCGAGGCCGAACAATTCGACTGGCTGGCCCGCGAGATCGCGCGCACCACGGGAAAGCCGGTCGCGCTGTTCCTGCACAAGCCGCTGTTTCTCAACCTGCCGGACGATCCCGAAACGCCGGAAACCGCGATCCGCTACGTGCCGCAGCCGGCCCGGGCGCGACTGATCGAGATGTTCGAGCGCGTCGATCTCCGGCTCATCGCCAGCGGTCATGTGCACCAGCGGCGCGACTTCACCTATCGCCTCACCCGCCATGTCTGGGCGCCGTCGGCCGGCTTCGTCATCAACGATGCGCGCCAGGACCGGATCGCGATCAAGGAAGTCGGGCTCGTCGAGTATCGTTTCCAGCCCGACAGTTTTGAGGTCCGCCACATCAGGGCCGCGGGCCAGGTCGATGTCGACATCGAAGAGCTCCTTGCCCTAATGGGCGACGAGCACTAATGCCTGCTTGACGGCTCGGGCGACGCTCTTGAGATCCTGCTGGATCGCAGCCAGCAAGGATTGCAGCGCCTCGCTGTTGACCGGCTTGGCCGTGGGATCCTTGGTAGGCTGGACCTTGGCCGGCTGGGCGGCTTGGACCGGACGCTTCGGGAATGGCGGCGGCGGCGGCATCGAGGGACCAACGACATCGCCCTCCTCGTCGACATGCACGAACTTGCCATGGATGACGTCGTTACGCCGGCCCATGACGAACATGGTCGCCCAATAGCCGGCTGCCAGCAGCATTACGCAGAAAATACCAATCTCTAACATCGCAGCACCTAAAATATGCGCGATGATTCAATGCCTTCACCTCGGGGTCAATGAACACGGGTCACACCTGCGGCTTTTGCCTCAAGGTGTGACCATTTGGTGACTCTTTCTTAACCATACCCGCCGGCGTGTGGCCCCGGCGCAGCTAGACTTTGTCAGGTCCGACCCGCACCAGCTGCTTGCCGAAATTGGCGCCCTTCAAGAGGCCCATGAAGGCGCCGGGCGCGCTCTCCAGGCCCTCGGTGACGAACTCCTTGTATTTCACCTTGCCCTCCCGGACCCAGGCCGATATGTCGCGCAAGAAATCGCCATGGCGCGCGGCGAAGTCGGAGACGATAAAGCCGCGGAAGGTCAGACGCTTGGTGAGGATGTTGCGCATCAAGGATGCGGCCCATTTCGGCGGCTTGGCCTCGGTGTCGTTGTAATGCGCGATCAGGCCGCAGACCGGCACGCGCGCGAAGGGGTTGAGCAGCGGGAACACCGCCTCGAACACCGCGCCGCCGACATTCTCGAAATAGACGTCGATGCCACCAGGGCAGGCATCCTTGAGCTTTGCCGCGAGATCGGGGCTGCGGTGATCGATGCAGGCATCGAAGCCGAGTTCCTTGACGACGTAATCACACTTGTCCTTGCCGCCAGCGATGCCGACCGCGCGCGCGCCCTTGATCTGCGCGATCTGGCCGACGGCCGAACCGACCGCACCGGAGGCGCCGGCGACGACGACGGTCTCGCCCGGTTGCGGCTTGCCGATGTCGAGCAGGCCCATATAGGCCGTCATGCCGGGCATGCCGAGCACGCCGATCGAGGTCGAGATCGGGCCGAGCTTGGGATCGACCTTGATCAATCCTTTGCCGTTCGAGATCGCGTGGGTCTGCCAGCCGGAGCGGATGCGCACGATATCGCCGACCGCGAAATCAGGATTGTTGGACGCCGCGACCTCGCTGACCGCCTCGCCTTCCATCACGCCGCCAATCGGCACCGGTGCGGCGTAGGATGGCCCCTCGCTCATGCGCCCGCGCATATAGGGATCTAGCGACAGCCAAATCGTGCGCAACAGGACCTCGCCTGCCGCCGGCGTCGGCACCGCGAATTCCTCCAGACGAAAATCAGACGGCTTGGGTTCGCCGACGGGACGCGCGGCGAGAACGATGCGTTTGCCTTGGGACATGATGGCTTCCTCCGGAGTTTCTTCGTTGCAAGCGAAGCGGAGGGAGCGAGGCGCGTCAATACAAAAGCAGTGGAGAGGGTAGTCGGGGAGGCATGCGCCGTTCTCGTGTCCCGGACGCGCCGCAGCGCTCTTGCGCTGCTGCGCAGAGCCGGGACCCACGCAGCACGGATGATTGCCCAGTATGGAAGAACGCTGGGCCCCGGCTCTGCAGCGCACCCGCTGAAAGAGCGCTGCGCTGCGTCCGGGGCACGAGAGCGAAAACGACTAACCGCCGCCCGGATAGTTCGGCGCTTCGCGCGTAATGGTGACGTCGTGGACGTGGCTTTCGCGCAGGCCCGCGCCGGTGATGCGGACGAACTGGGCCTTCTGGTGCAGCTCCTTCATGTCGCGCGCACCGACATAGCCCATCGCGGCGCGCAAGCCGCCGGCGAGCTGGTGCATGACGTTACCGACCGGGCCCTTGTAGGGTACCTGGCCCTCGATGCCCTCAGGCACGAGCTTGAGCGCGTCCTTGATGTCCTGCTGGAAGTAGCGATCGGCCGAGCCGCGCGCCATCGCGCCGACCGAGCCCATGCCGCGATAGGCCTTGTAGGAGCGGCCCTGCCACAAAAACACTTCGCCCGGCGTCTCGTCGGTGCCGGCGAGCAGCGAGCCGACCATGGCGATGTCGGCGCCGGCGGCAAGCGCCTTGGCGAGATCGCCGGAGAACTTGATGCCACCGTCGGCGATCACTGGAACGTCGGACTTCTTCGCGGCTTCCACCGCATCCATGATCGCGGTGAGCTGCGGCACGCCGACGCCGGCGACGATGCGCGTGGTGCAGATCGAGCCCGGGCCGATGCCGACCTTGATGCAATCCGCACCCGCGTCGATCAGTGCCTGCGCGCCTTCGGTGGTGGCAATGTTGCCGGCAACGACCTGCACGGAATTGGAGAGACGCTTGATGCGGTTGACGGCGTGCAGCACGTGGCGCGAATGGCCGTGCGCGGTGTCGACGACGACGAGGTCGACGCCGGCATCGATCAGGCGCTCGGTGCGCTCGAAGCCGGTGTCGCCGACAGTGGTGGCAGCAGCAACGCGCAGGCGGCCCTGCGCATCCTTGCAGGCGAGCGGATGGGCGACCGCCTTTTCCATGTCCTTTACGGTGATGAGGCCGACGCAGCGATATTGCTCGTCGACCACCAGCAGCTTCTCGATGCGATGCTGGTGCAGCATCCGCCGCGCCTCGTCCTGGCTGACATTCTCGCGCACCGTGACGAGATTTTCGTGCGTCATCAGCTCGGAGATTTTCTGCTGCCGGTTGGTCGCAAACCGCACGTCGCGGTTGGTGAGAATGCCGACCAGCTTGCCCGGCGTGGACTTGCCGGCGCCGGTGACGACGGGAATGCCGGAGATGCCGTGATCGCTCATCAGCTTGAGTGCGTCGTCGAGCGTCGCCTCGGGGCTGATGGTGAGCGGGTTCACCACCATACCCGACTCGTAGCGCTTGACCTGCCGCACCTGGGCAGCCTGCCCGTCGGGGTCGAAATTGCGATGGATGACGCCGAGGCCGCCGGCCTGCGCCATGGCGATCGCCATACGCGCCTCCGTGACGGTGTCCATGGCGGAGGCCATGATCGGGATGTTGAGCGGAATGGCGCGGGTGACGCGGGAACGGATGTCGACCTCGCCCGGCATGACGTCCGACAGGCCAGGCTTCAACAGCACGTCGTCGAACGTGAAGGCTTCGCGAATGCCTTGAAGTTGCACCGTGGCCATCTGCCAACTCCTTCCTGCGGCCCTGCCGCAAATAGCTATGGATGAGCGCCGCCCTCGGCGTGCCTTGCGGCATCGCCGGAGAATCGGAGCCCATCGGTGGGGTTGACGCGGGTCGATAGCACGGCCGCGTGACGAATCAAAGCAATTCGGACCGCCGGACAGCCATGCACAGGCTTTTTGGGCAGATTCAGCGGGGATAGCCTGTGCGCGCCCCCACCCACCGTCATTCCGGGCTGGCGCCAGAAGGGGCGCCCGGCAATGACGAGGGAGCGAGACTCCCCGGGGTGCAACCGTTGAAGCGGGTCACACCGTTACGCGGCATTTAGGTGCTATGCGTTGTTGCGCAATGGTCCCGGCCTGACGGGGGTGATAAGCCGCAAGTCCACTCTTCCTTCCGATTTTCATTACCATTCCGTCATGGTCGACAAGCAACGCGTCATTCCGCTGATCGTGGCCACTGCTCTCTTCATGGAGAACATGGACTCGACGGTGATCGCCACCTCGCTGCCGGCGATCGCGGCCGACATCGGCACCAGTCCCCTGACGCTGAAGCTCGCGATCACCTCCTATCTGCTGTCGCTGGCCGTGTTCATCCCGGCGAGCGGCTGGACCGCCGACCGCTTCGGCGCGCGCATGGTGTTCGCAATCGCGGTCGGCGTGTTCATGGTCGGTTCGGTCGGCTGCGCGCTCTCGACCTCGGTCACCGATTTCGTGTTCGCGCGCATCCTGCAAGGAATGGGCGGGGCCATGATGACGCCTGTTGGGCGTCTCGTGCTGCTGCGTTCGGTCGACAAGAGCGCGCTGGTCAACGCGATGGCCTGGGTGACGGTCCCTGCCCTGATCGGCCCGGTGATCGGCCCGCCGCTCGGCGGCTTCATCACCACCTACGCCTCCTGGCACTGGATCTTCCTGATCAACATCCCGATCGGGCTGCTCGGCATCTTCATGGCGCTGCGCTTCATCGATCCCATCAAGAGCGAGACTCAGGAACCATTCGACCTCTACGGCATGATGCTGGCGGGCATCGGACTGGCCGGCATCGCGTTTGGTCTCTCCGTCGCCGGGCTCAACCTGCTGCCCTGGAGCACGGTTGCCGCGCTGGTGGTGGGCGGCGCGATCTCGATGGCGCTCTACGTCATCCACGCAAGGCGGACGGGATCGCCGGTGCTGGATTTTTCGCTGCTGAAGCTGCCGACGCTACGCGCGGCCGTGCTCGGCGGCTTCATGTTCCGGCTCGGCATCGGCGCGCTGCCCTTCCTGCTGCCGCTCCTGATGCAGATCGGCTTCGGCCTGTCGCCGTTCCACTCCGGCCTCGTCACCTTTGCCTCCTCGCTCGGCGCCATGGGCATGAAGACGCTGGCGGCGCGCATCATCCGCGCCTTTGGCTTCCGCAATCTGATGACGGTGAACGCGATCATCAGCGCATTCTTCCTCGGCGTCTGCGCGCTGTTCACGGTGACGACGCCGCTGCTCATCATCATGGTGATCCTGGTGGTCGGCGGCTTCTTCCGCTCGCTGGAGTTCACCGCCATTAACACAGTCGCCTATGCCGATGTCGAGACCGCCCAGATGAGCCGGGCCACCACGCTGGTCAGCGTCAACCAGCAGCTCGCGGTCTCCGCCGGCGTCGCCGTCGGCGCGGCCTGCGTCGAGACGACCATGTGGTTCAGTCATGTCAGCGAGCTCGACGCCACCGTGTTCGCGCCGGCCTTTGTCGTGGTCGCGCTGACCTCGGCGGCCTCTAGCTGGTTCTTCTGGCAGATGCCCGCTGACGCCGGTCACGAGATCTCCGGCCGCAAGGCGGCGGAGATCGCAAGCCGCAAAGGTGCCGGCAAGGGCGCAGAGAAGGCAGCGCTCAAGGCAGCGAGCGAGGATACCCAGGACGTGCGGGATCAGCGGCTGGGGTGAGTTCCTTCGGTCATTCGGGGCGATGCGGAGCATCGAGCCTGGAATCTCCGGAATCTATTGTGCCGCGGAGCGCGAGGAGAAATGGATTCCCGGCTCGCCTCTTCGAGGCGCCCCGGAATGACAGCGCTTGTGGTTACGCCTTCGCCTCGCCCCGAAAGCCCGTCGCCAGCACGTAGCGTTCCGAGGAATCCTGGCGGCTCGCGGCCGGCTTGACGTGACGCACGGCGGTGAAATCGCGCTTGAGCTGGGCGAGCAGATCGGCGTCGGCACCGCTCTGGAAAGTCTTTGCCAGGAACGTGCCGCCGGGCTTGAGCACGTCGCAGGCAAAGGCCGCCGCGGTCTCGATGAGACCGACGATGCGGAGCTGGTCGGTCTTGCGATGGCCGGTGGTGTTGGCCGCCATGTCCGACATCACGACGTCGGCGCCGCCGCCCAGCATCGCGGTGAGCTTTTCGGGGGCGTCATTGTCCATGAAGTCGAGCTGCGCGAAATCGACGCCCGGGATCTCAGGCATCTCCAGCAGGTCGATCGCGACGACTTTGCCCTTGCCTTCCGTGGAGCCGACGCGCTTGGCGGCAATCTGGCTCCAGCCGCCGGGCGCTGCACCGAGGTCCACCACAGCCATGCCTGGCTTGAGAAGACGGAACTTGTCGTCGATCTCCAAGAGCTTGAACGCCGCGCGCGAGCGATAGCCCGCCGCCTTGGCTTTCGCGACATAGGGATCGTTGAGCTGCCGCTCCAGCCACAGCTTCGACGAGAGCTTGCGCTTGCCGCCGGTCTTGACCTTGGTCTTGACTTGGACGTGCAAGCGGCCGGTGGTGTCCTTGGCCATCTCACCAGCTCCTGAGGGCGCCGTCCTCGCGCATCATCTCGACCAGCATGCCTTCGCGTAAGCCCCGATCGGCGACGCGCAGACGCGGCAGCGGAAAGGCGCGCCTAATAGCATCGAGAATGGCGCAGCCGGCGAGCACGAGATCGGCACGCTCGATGCTGATGCAGCTGTTGCCGGCACGCTCCTCGTAGCTCATGCCGAGCAGCTTGTTGATGGTCGCGGTGATGTCGGAATCGTTCATCCAGATGCTGTCGATGCGACGGCGGTCGTAGCGCGCGAGGTTGAGATGGATGCCGGCGAGCGTGGTTACCGTGCCGGAGGTGCCCAAAAGATGCATGTCGGCGAGATCGCCGCCATGCTGCCCCGCAAACGGCGCGACGTGGCTCGCAACCTCCTGCTCCATCGCGGCATAGATCTCCGACGTCACGTCGCGGCCGCCGAACTGCTCGGCGAGGGTGACGACGCCAAGCGGGATCGACATCCAGGCTTTTATGCGCGGCTCGGGATTTTCCGGATCGCGCTCGATCCGCACCAGTTCGGTCGAGCCGCCGCCGATATCGAACAGGATCGCACCGCGTCCTCTGGGGTCCACCAGCGGCGAACAGCCGAGCACGGCGAGCGCCGCCTCCGTCTCGCGGTCGATCACCTCCAGCTCGATGCCGGTCTCGGCCGCGACACGGCTGCGGAAACCTTGCGCATTCGAGGCTGCGCGGCAGGCCTCGGTCGCGATCAGGCGCAGCCGCCGCGCCTTGCGCAAATTGATCTTGTCGCGGCAGATGCTGAGCGCCGCGATGGCGCGCTCGATCGCCGCCTCGCTGATGCATCCCGTTGCCGAGACGCCCTCGCCGAGCCGGATGATGCGCGAGAAGGAATCGACTACGCGAAAGCCGTCCTGGGTCGGACAGGCGATCAGGAGTCGGCAATTGTTGGTGCCGAGGTCCAGCGCCGCATAGACGCCGGTTCCCGGCGCCTGCGCGCCGACGGCCGGTACAGTGGCCAACGCCACCGCCGCCATCGACCCCTCCAGCTCACCGTGCAGCCCAAGGCCATCGCGGAGCCGCGTGTGGTCATTCATACAAACTGTCTTTCCGCGACCCATCGGGCCGATCTGGAATTGCTTTTCGCCTGAAACATTAGCAGCGCAGCAGGTCTGCGCAACATCGCATCACATGGGACCATGCCCATTCGTGCGTTGTCGTGAACGGGGCCGTGGGGTATTTCAGTGAGGTCCGGTCTCCCGCTGCCGCGAAAATGCGCAAATACCGGCTTTTCAGGTCACTCCATGCAAGAACATACCAAATCGTCCGCGCTCGAAAACGCTATTGCACTGCAAAAATATGGCGTCGGGCAGCCCGTCCGACGTAAGGAGGACGACACGCTGGTGCGCGGCAAAGGCCGCTATACCGACGATTTCAACCTGCCCGGCCAGGCCTATGCCGTTGTCGTCCGCTCCACCCACGCCCATGGCATCATCCGCCGCATCGGCATTGATGCCGCCAAGGCGATGCCGGGCGTACTGGGGGTGTGGACCGGCACCGATCTCGATGCAGCCGGCTACGGCCCCTTCACCTGCGGCCTGCCGCTGAAGAGCCGCGACGGCTCGCCCCTGCTTCAGACTAACCGTCAGCCGCTGGCGACCGACAAGGTCCGCTTCGTCGGCGATCCCGTCGCCTTCGTGGTGGCAGAGACGCTGGCCCAGGCGCGCGATGCGGCCGACGCCGTCGAGCTCGACATCGAGCCGCTGCCGGCAGTGACGGACCCCGAGGAAGCGGCCAAGCCCGGCGCGCCGCAGCTCTACGACCATATCCCGAACAACGTCGCGCTCGACTACCACTATGGCGACATGGAGAAGGTGAACGCGGCGTTTGCCAGCGCCGCCCACGTCACCAAGCTCGACATCGAGAATACCCGCGTCGCCGTGGTCTCGATGGAGCCGCGCGTGGGGCTTGCCTCCTACGACAAGAAGACCGAGCGCTACACGCTTCAGGTGCCGACGCAGGGTGTCGCCGGCAACCGGGCCAATCTCGCCAAGAACCTGAAAGTGCCGAACGAGAAGGTACGCATCCTCACCGCCAATGTCGGCGGCTCCTTCGGCATGAAGAACATCAACTATCCCGAGTACATGTGCATCCTGTACGCGGCGAAGGCGCTGGAGCGGCCGGTGAAATGGCTGGACGAGCGCTCCACCAGCTTTCTCTCCGACAGCCACGGCCGTGCACAAAAAATCCATGCCGAGCTCGCACTCGATGCCGAGGGGCATTTCCTCGCGGCCAAGCTCTCCGGCTACGGCAATCTTGGCGCCTATATAACCGGCGTTGCGCCGGGGCCGCTCTCGCTCAATACCGGCAAGAATTTTTCCAGCGTCTATCGCACGCCGCTGATGGCGGTCGACATCAAGACGGTTTTGACCAACACCACGCTGATGGGCGCCTATCGCGGCGCCGGTCGGCCCGAGGCGAACTATTACATGGAGCGGCTGATCGACCGCGCCGCCGACGAGATGGGCATCAACCGGCTGACCTTGCGCAAGCGCAACTTCATCAAGCCGGACCAGATGCCGTTCGCGGCCTCCTCCGGCGTCACGTATGACAGCGGCGACTTCCAGGCCGTGTTCAACAAGGCGCTCGAAATCTCCGACTACGATAATTTTGCGAAGCGCAAGAAGGAGAGCAAAAAGGCCGGCAAGCTGCGCGGCATCGCGGTCGGCTCCTATCTGGAGGTCACGGCGCCGCCGAGCCCCGAGCTCGGCAAGATCGTGTTCGACCCTGACGGCACCGTGCAGCTCGTCACCGGCACGCTCGATTACGGCCAGGGCCATGCGACGCCGTTTGCGCAAGTTTTGAGCGAGCAGCTCGGGGTGCCCTTCGAGCGCGTCAAGCTCGTCCAGGGCGACAGCGACATCGTGCACACCGGCAACGGCACCGGCGGTTCGCGCTCGATCACCGCGAGCGGCATGGCGATCGTGGGAGCCGCCAAGCTCGTGATCGAAAAGGGCAAGCGCGCCGCCGCGCACATGCTGGAGGCGTCCGAGGCCGACATCGAGTTCGAAGGCGGCCGCTTCACCATCGCTGGCACCGATCGCAGCATCGATATCATGGAGCTGGCGCAGCGCCTGCATGGTGGCAAGGTGCCGGAGGGCGTGCCTGACAGCCTCGACGTCGACCACACCAGCGAGCCGGTGCCGTCGGCCTTCCCGAACGGCTGCCACGTCGCCGAGGTCGAGATCGATCCGGAGACCGGCGTGGTGCAGATCGTGCGCTACAGCGCGGTCAACGATTTCGGCACGGTGATCAATCCGATGCTGGTCGCGGGCCAGCTCCATGGCGGCGTCGTCCAGGGCATCGGTCAGGCGCTGATGGAGCAGATCCGCTACGACGACAGCGGCCAGCCGATCACGGGCTCACTGATGGACTACGCGCTGCCGCGCGCCGAGGACGTGCCGAACATGACGGTCGGCGATCATCCGGTGCCGGCCACGACCAATCCGCTCGGCAGCAAGGGCTGCGGCGAAGCCGGCTGCGCCGGCAGCCTGTCGACGGTGGTGAACGCGGTACTTGACGCGCTTTCAGAGTACGGCATCAACCACATCGACATGCCGCTCACGCCGGAGCGGGTGTGGCGGGCGATCCAAGAGGCGAAGGCCAAGGCGGCGTAAGGGCCTCTCTCGCAGAGCGATCACCTGCCGTTTCCACGCGCAAACTGTCATCGCCCGGCTTGCCGCCTTCGCCAAGGCTTCGGCGGGCCGAGCACTCCTGTGGGCCTCGGCGTAGCCTTGGCGGAGCCGGGACCGGGCGATCCAGTACTCCGAGACGGTTGTGGTTTTCTTGATGGCCGCGGCGTACTGGGTTCCCCGCCTTCGCGGGGAATGACAGCGAATGTGAGGACGCGCCGTGCGCCTTCCCTACGCCGCAGCCTGCTCGCGTGGCTGATAGATCGCGGTGTGCTGGCAATGCGCCAGCGGCGTGGTGCCGTTGGCAACAACCAGCGCGTCGAGCTCGACGAAGCGGTGGCCCTTCTTCTCGTAATTCGCGGTGACTTTTGCCCGCGCGGTGATCTCGTCGCCAGCGCGCGCGGCCGCCAGCAATTGCATACGGCTACCGACGTGAATCCACGGACCCAGAATGGTGTTGTCGACCAGCACGCGGTTGATGACGCGCTGGATCAGGCCGGGATGGCCGAGCCTCTCGCGTGCGAAGATCGGATCGGTCTCCCTGATATCGGCGAGATAGTCGGCCGCATCCTGTTCAGCCCAGCGGCGCGGAAGCGTGCCCAGCCATTTCCCCGTTTCGAACGTCGCCGGACTGACTGGCGTGCGCTCGCCAACAACAGGCACCTCGACATAGTCGCTCAGCGAAATCGTCGGCGCCGCCGCTGGCAGCGTGGCCGTGCCCGTCGCACAAAGCTCGGTGCGACTGAACACCTCGATCGTCAGCAGGCCATTGTGCTCGGTGGCATCGACATCGGCGGTCTCGCCGTCATAGACCGGCTTGATGAAGCGCGCCTCGACCAGTCCACGGGTGAGGAAATCGCGGCCCCAGCGGGCAATCGGCACGTGCATCATGTAGGCGAAGACATCGACGCCCGGCACCAGCCCGCCGGAAAAGCCGAAACGGCGCGCCACCGTGTCGTCGTGCATCTTGTTCTCGGACTGCTTTGCAGTGTTGTAGGCCTGGACGCGATAGGTTTCGAGCCGGTCCGGCATGGCTGGCGTTCCCGTTCTTGTTGTTTCGGAGCTGATCGTAGAGCCCAGGGAACACCGGTCAATCCCCTCGCCTTTGCGGCCCGAATGGGGTACCACGCGGCCAATGACTGACACCCCCACTCGCATCTATATCGATGCCGACGCCTGTCCGGTGAAGGACGAGATCTACCGCGTCGCGCTCCGCCACGGCGTGCCCGTGAGCGTGGTTGCCGGCAATTTCATCCGCGTGCCCCAAGATCCCCTGATCGAGCGCATCGCCGCCGGTCCGGGCATGGACGCGGCCGACGACTGGATCGCGGAGCGCGCCAAGCCCGGCGATGTTGTCGTGACATCAGACATTCCGCTGGCCAGCCGTTGCGTCAAGGCGGGCGCCGACGTGATCGCACCAAACGGCAAGCCGTTCACGGAGGAATCGATCGGCATGACGTTGGCGGTGCGCAACCTCATGACGGATCTGCGTTCGGCCGGCGAAGTCACCGGCGGCCCGCGCTCGTTCGCGCCGCGCGACCGTTCCGCATTCCTCTCGGCGCTGGACCAGACGCTGCGCCGGATTCAGCGCCGCCGCGCTGATGCGGCCGCAACCAGTCAGAGCTGACCATGGCGCCGCCGCTGATCCAACTGAAAGACATCAGGCTGACGTTTGGCGGCACGCCGCTTTTGAGCGGCGTCGAGCTCAATGTCGCGCCAAGCGAGCGCGTCTGCCTGATCGGCCGTAACGGCTCCGGCAAGTCGACGCTGCTCAGGATCGCCGCCGGCCTGGTCGAACCCGATGGCGGCACGCGCTTCGTGCAGCCTGGCGCTACCGTGCGCTATCTGCCGCAGGAGCCGGACTTCGGCGAGCACAAGACCACGCTCGCTTATGTCGAGGCAGGCCTCGCGCCCGGCGACGACCTGCACCAGGCGCGTTATCTCTTGGAACAGCTCGGTCTCACCGGCGAGGAGAACCCGCATAACCTCTCTGGCGGCGAGGCCCGTCGTGCCGCGCTCGCCCGCGTGCTGGCGCCCTCGCCCGACATCTTGCTGCTTGACGAGCCGACCAACCATCTCGATCTCTCCACCATCGAGTGGCTGGAAAAGGAGCTCGACAGCCGGCGCAGTGCGCTGGTGCTGAT
Source organism: Bradyrhizobium sp. 179 (assembly GCF_023073535.1). Lineage (NCBI taxonomy): Bacteria > Pseudomonadati > Pseudomonadota > Alphaproteobacteria > Hyphomicrobiales > Nitrobacteraceae > Bradyrhizobium > Bradyrhizobium sp. 179. The sequence goes on from NZ_JADPJR010000130.1 coordinate 130,923, forward strand.
CAGCCACGACCGCCGCTTCCTCACCAACCTGTCGCGCTCCACCGCCTGGCTCGACCGCGGCAAAATCAAGCAGATCGACCGCGGCTTTGCCTCGTTCGAGGCTTGGCGCGACGAGGTGCTGGCGGAGGAAGAGCGCGACCAGCACAAGCTCGACCGCAAGATCGTCGACGAGGAGCACTGGCTGCGCCACGGCGTCTCCGGCCGGCGCAAGCGCAACGTCAAGCGCCTCGCCAATCTGCATGCGCTGCGCGACCAGCGTCGCAATTATCGCGGCAGCGCCGGCAGCGCCAATCTGGCAGCCGCGGAAGCCGAGCAGTCCGGCAAGCTGGTGATCGAGGCCAAGGGCATCACCAAGGCCTATGGCGAGCGCAAGATCGTCGAAAACTTCTCCACCCGCATTCAGCGCGGCGATCGGCTCGGCATCATCGGGCCGAACGGCGCCGGCAAGACCACCCTGGTCAACCTGCTCACCGGCGGCACGCAGCCGGATTCCGGCATTGTGCGGCTCGGGGCCAATCTCGAGATGGCAACGCTCGACCAGCACCGTGAAAGCCTCGATCCGAAGTCGACGCTGGCTGAAGCGCTGACCGGTGGCCGCGGCGATCACATCATGGTCGGCGGCAAGCCGAAGCATGTCGTCGGCTACATGAAGGACTTTCTGTTCGCACAGGAACAGCGCGGCACGCCGCTTGAGGTGCTCTCCGGCGGCGAGCGTGGCCGGCTGATGCTGGCCCGCGCGCTGGCAAAGCCCTCGAACCTCCTGGTGCTGGACGAGCCGACCAACGATCTCGATCTCGACACCCTCGACGTGCTCGAGGAGATGCTCGGCGATTACGAGGGCACGGTAATCCTGATCAGCCACGACCGCGATTTCCTCGATCGCGTCGTCACCTCCGTGATCGCGCCCGAGGGTAACGGCAAATGGATCGAATATGCCGGCGGCTACAGCGACATGCTGGCGCAGCGCGGCGCGGACCTCAAACGTGATACGGCAAAGGTGCAGGCCTCGGCGGAGAAGAAAGAGGAACGGCCAGCTGCTCCCGCTGCCGCACCAAAGCGGCGCCTGAGCTTCAACGAGAAGCACGCGCTGGAAACGCTGCCGAAGAAGATGGAAGCGTTGCAGGCCGATATCGCCAAGCTGCAACGCGTGCTCGACGATCCCAACCTCTACACCAAGGATCGTAAGAAGTTCGACGACACCTCCGCCGCCATCGCCAAGGCGCATGAAGAATTGTCTGCTGCCGAAGAGCGCTGGCTCGAACTTGAAATGCTCCGCGAAGAGATTGAACAGGCATAGCGCGTATTCCGCAAAAGTGGGCACCGGTTTGCGATTGGAACACGCGCCAACGAAAGGACTTCCATGACCACCCCCCTCGCCGCAAAAATCGCCCGCGAATACGGCACGCCCTGCGCTGTCATCGACATGGACAGGGTCGAGCGCAACATCGCGCGCATCCAGAAGGCCTGCGATGATGCCGGGATCGCCAATCGTCCCCACATCAAGACACACAAGAACCCGACGATTGCAAAAATGCAGGTTGCGGCCGGCGCCAAGGGGATCACCTGCCAGAAGCTCGGCGAAGCCGAGATCATGGCCAATGCCGGCATCGACGATATCCTGATCAGCTACAATCTCCTGGGCGAGGAGAAGATGGCGCGGCTCGGAGCGCTCCAGGCGAAGGCCAACATGACCGTGGCCGCCGACAATTCGACGGTCGTCGCAGGGCTCCCCAAGGCAGCCGCCGCATCAGGCCGCCCGCTCTCGGTCGTGGTCGAATGCGACACGGGCCGCAAGCGCGCCGGTGTCGAGACGCCGGCCGAAGCAATCGCTTTGGCGCGGGAGATTGCCGCGTCCAAAGGACTGCAGTTCGCCGGCTTCCTGATGTATCCGACCGAGACCGGCTGGGCGGAGGCGCAAAAATTCTACGACGAGGCGCTAGCTGGCGTGCGCGCGCACGCGCTGGACGCGAAGATCGTCTCCACTGGCGGTACGCCGAACCTGAAGAACCTCGGCAAGCTCAAGGGCGGCACCGAGCACCGCTTCGGCACCTATATCTACAACGACCGTATGCAGGTCGCCGCCGGCGTCGCCAGTTGGGACGACTGCGCACTGCACATCTATTCGACGGTGGTGAGCCGCGCTGCGCCCGAGCGCGGCATTCTCGATGCCGGTTCGAAGACGCTGACCACGGACACCGGCGGCCTCGACGGTCACGGCCTGATCCTGGAGCATCCCGAGGCGAACATCGCGCGCTTTGCCGAGGAGCACGGCTTCCTCGACCTCTCCCGCAGCAACACGCGGCCCAACGTCGGCGATGTCGTCCGCATCGTGCCGAACCATGTCTGCGTCGTCGTCAACATGATGGATGAGGTCGTGATGGTGCGCGGCGAGGAGATCATCGGCACACTGCCGGTCGCGGCGCGGGGGAAGCTGCGCTAGCGGCCGATCAGGGCCTGGAGCTCTCTGTCCAGCCCGTCGCGGAAGAGCTTGATCGGCCGCTCCAGACGGCCGGCGGGCGCGCGATGGATCATCCATGCGCGCACGGCGGGTTTGAAGTCGCGCGCAGCGACGGCCTTGAGCTTGTCACGAAACGCGCTGTGCTTCAGCGCGATCGGAGTGACCAGCCCGACGCCGAGGCCGCGCGACACCAGCGAGAGGCGCAGTTCGCTGTCCAACGCCTCTACCGCGATATTGAACGGCAGATGCGCGGCATCGAACTTTCGTTTCAGCGTATCGCGAAACCCGCAACCGTCCTGGTTGATCACCCAGGATAGCTGCGACAGTCGTTCCAGGTCGACGATGCGCGGAATCTTCATGTCGCGCGCGACGACAAACACAACCGGCTGCGCCCCGAGATCATCGGCAACGAGATCGGCAGGCGGCACGGCTCCGTCAGGCAGACAGATCGCGGCGGCATCGAGTTCGTTGCGACAGACACGTTCGAGCTGGTTTGGCGACCAACCCGAGACAACACGCACGGCAAGTAAGGGAAATTCGGCGCGCACAGCATCGAGCGGTCCGGTCAACCCTGCCTCCGAGAGGAACGGCGTCAGACCGAGCCTGAACTCGCCACGCACCATGCCGTCATCGGCAACACCCGACTTGAGGTCGTCCAGCATCCTGAGCAGGCGCCGGCCCTGCTCATAGGCCTCGTGGCCCGCCGCCGTCGGTTTCAGCGGCTTCGACAGTCGATCCAGGAGCTGTGCCCCCAGCATCTCCTCGAGATTCTGGATACGACGCGTCACGCCGGGCTGCGTGAGATTGAGACGTGCCGAGGCCGCGACGATCGATCCGGTCTCGACCACCGCGACGAACGCGACAAGGTCATGGGTGTTCATGAGCAACTCGCATATTCTTTATAGTCTTATTTGAATTGTAGCATAATGATGCTTCCGCTTAAAGGGTCCCGCACCAGAGCTGCGAGGATCCATGACCATTTCCGAAGCAACCAAGCCGGCGTCTCGAAGCCAACTCGCCGAGCGGCCCCTGATCTGGCTCGGCGCCATCACCGCCGGTGTCGTCGTCACCGATCTGTTCGCGCCGCAGATCCTGCTCGGACTGATTGGCCGGTCACTGTCCATGACTGCGTGGCAGGCCGGCCTGATCAGCACGCTGACATTGCTCGGTTATGCCCTCGGCCTGCTGCTGCTCGTGCCTCTGGTCGATCTCGTCGAGAACCGGCGACTCATCCTGCGGACGCTCGGCTGTGCCATCCTCGCCGCGCTTGCAACGGCACTTGCGCCGACGCCCTCGTTCCTGCTGCTCGCCACCTTCATCCTCGGCGCGTCCTGCGCGGCGATCCAGATGATGGTTCCGCTGGTCGCATCCATGGTGCCGCCGGACCGTCGCGGTCAGGCCATCGGCGAGGTGATGGGCGGATTGATGATCGGTATCCTCTTATCACGGCCCGCGGCGAGCCTGATCGCGGATCTCTGGAATTGGCGCGCCTATTACGTCGTCTCCGCCGCGCTGATGGCGCTGCTTTCCGGCGCGCTTGGCCGCTACCTTCCAACGCTTCAACCGACAGCACACGCGAGCTACGGCGAATTGCTCCTATCCTTTCCAAGGCTGCTGCGGGATGAGCCCGTGCTGCGGGTGCGCGCCTGGACCGCATCGCTTGTCATGGCTTCCTTCACCGCGTTCTGGTCGGCGGTCGCACTGCGGCTGCCCGATGCTCCATTCGGCCTCGACGCCAAGGGAATTGCTGCGTTCGCGCTGATTGGCGTGGCTGGCGCTGCGGCAACACCGATCGCCGGCCGCTGGGGCGACAAAGGCAGGGCGCGGCCGATGTTCCTTGCGGCCCATCTGCTCATCATCGGCTCACTCGCGCTTTGTGCCTGGGCGGGCATGCTGGAATCCCGCATCACCGCACTGCTGCTGTTGAGCCTTGGCACGATCCTGCTCGACGTCGGCATCACCACCGACCAGACGCTCGGCCGCCGCGCCATCAACCTGCTGCGACCGGAAGCACGCGGCCGACTGAACGGCCTGTTTGTCGCGCTGTTCTTCTTCGGTGGCGGCGTCGGCGCCGCGGCGGCTTCCCTGGCCTGGAGCTATGGCGGCTGGACCATGGTTTGCGCCGTCGCAGCAAGCTTCGGCGTGTTGGGCCTCCTCACCAATCTCGTCTCTAGGACCGGCACGTTATGATCGGGAAGATCAGGACGACAATTGGGCGAGCCGTTTCAGCACGCCCCTGCCCGCGGCGGCGCCGGTCGCAAACGAGGCCTGCAACAGATAGCCGCCGGTCGACGCCTCCCAGTCCAGCATCTCGCCGGCGGCAAATACGCCGGGCAGCTTGCGGATCATGTAATCCGCTGTGAGTTCATCGAATAAGATGCCACCGGCGCTGGAGATGGCACGCGCAATTGGCGCTACGCCAGTTAGCTTGATCGGCACGGCGTTGATGAGCTCCGCCAATCGCTCGGGCGGCATTGCCGACAGCGACTGGCCCGCGCCGATTGCCGCCTCCTGCAGCAACCCGGCGGATATGGGCGAAAGCTGCGCGGCCTTGCGCAGGAAGTTGGAGAGCGATTGTTTGCCGCGCGGGGCAGACAGGCGCTTAACGAGTTCGGCGTCATCAACGTCCGGGCGCAAGGCGACGCGCAGCACCGCCTCGCCGTTCGCCGCAATCGCCTCGCGCAGTTCGGCCGACAACGCGTAGATCGCCCCGCCCTCGATGCCGGCCCGCGTGATGATGGCCTCGCCGCGCAGGACATGCGGACCGAAGGTGAGCGCAATTCCCTTGAGCGGCTGGCCTTCGAAACGCGTGCGAAACACATCGGACCAGGCAACGGCGAAGCCGCAATTGGCAGGCCGCAGCGGCGATATCGCAATGCCCTTGTCCGCCAGAATTGTCGCCCAGCTGCCGTCTGAGCCGAGCCGCGGCCAGCTTGCGCCGCCGAGTGCCAGCACCGTCGCTTTGGCAGCGATTTCAGCCGTTCCATCGGGTGTTTGGAATTGCAGCCGTCCCCCGTTGTCCCAGCCAGTCCATCGATGGCGAAAGGCGAAGCGGACACCGCTCGCATCGAGGCGCCGCAACCAGGCGCGCAGCAAGGGCGAGGCCTTGAATGCCTTCGGAAATATCCGCCCGCTGGTACCGACGAAAGTCGGCTCGCCCAGCGCCTCGCTCCAGGCGCGCAGCGCGTCGGGCGGAAACGCGTCGATGGCACCCTTCAGTTTCGGCGCCGCCGCGCGGTAGCGCGCCATGAATTGCGGCAGCAGCTCGTTGTGGGTGAGATTGAGACCGCCGCGGCCGGCCATGAGGAATTTTCGGCCAGCGGACGGCATGGCGTCGTAGACGGTGACGCGCAGGCCGCCCTGTGCCAGCACCTCCGCCGCCATCAGCCCGGCGGGACCGCCGCCGATGACGGCGACCGCTGTCAGAGTTTTACCCCAGCCCGCGCCGCGGCCTGCGCGACGTATTTCTGCGTCTGCTCGAACGCACCCGTCAGCGCCTTGGCCTTCGACATGTCGCTGATCTCGGCGAAATGCGCGGCGACCGCGTCCGGGGTCCATTCGGATTCCGGCAGGTTGATGCCTTCGCTCTCCAAGATCTTGATCACTGCGAAGGAGCCGGCGCCGGCCCCCATGATGGTGCGGGTCGGCGCGTCCTCGCTGAGCATGTACTCGACCGCGGGCGTGATCGCGTTCGGCTTCATCAGTTGCAGGGCCTGCGGCGGCAGCAGCTCTTCGGTCATGCGGGTTGCCGCCGTCGGCGAGATAATGTTGACGCGGATGTTGTTCTTGCGGCCCTCTTCCGCGAGCACGTTCATCAGGCCGACCATGCCCGATTTCGCCGCGCCGTAGTTGGCCTGTCCGAAATTGCCGTAGAGGCCGGAGGACGACGTCGTCAGCACGATGCGGCCGTAGTTGCGGTCGCGCATGCCGGCCCAGACCGCCTTGCAGCAATAGAAGGTGCCGACGAGATGCACGTCGAGCACCTTCTGGAAATCGGCCGCCTCCATCTTGCCGAACGACTTGTCGCGCAGGATGCCGGCATTGGCGCACAGGAGATCGACGCTGCCCCACTCCCTGGTGGCGCGCTCGACCATGGCTGTGACCTGCTCGAAATTCGAGACATCGGCGCCGTCGGCCATCGCGGAGCCGCCCGCTTTGCGGATCTCCTCGACCACGGATTCGGCCGGCGACAGCGAGCCGCCGGTGCCGTCGCGCGCACCGCCGAAGTCGTTGACGACGACCTTGGCGCCGCGGCTGGCCAATCCCAGTGCATGCGCCCGCCCCAGACCATTGCCCGCGCCGGTGACGATGGCGACGCGTCCGTCGAACCTGATTGCCATGAGTAGGAGTCTCTGTTCTTCCCTTCTCCCCTTGTGGGAGAAGGTGGCGCGAAGCGCCGGATGAGGGTCCCTCTCGGCAAAGATGCGCTCGCGGAGAGAGACCCCTCACCCGCCTCGCGTTCGCGAGGCACCCTCTCCCACAAGGGGAGAGGGGGAAACCCCGCTCTGGGGTGCCTTTTTGAGCAGCGATGGATTGCCGGGTCAAGCCCGGCAACGACTGGCGGGATCAGGCGAAATAGATCAACCCGAGCCAATCCGCGACCAGCGCGGGCTTGTCCTCGCCTTCGATCTCCACGGTCACGTTGGTGCGGGACTGCAATTCGCCTGCCTTGCGTAGCTTGGCCTCCGTCAGCACGAAGCGGCCGCGGACGCGCTTGCCCGAGCGCACCGGCGAAATGAAGCGGAGCTTGTCGAACCCGTAATTCACGCCCATCGTGGTGCCCGCGATCACAGGCATCACCTCATAGGACATGATCGACATCAGCGACATCGTGAGGAAGCCGTGTGCGATGGTGGTGCCGAACGCGGTCTCCTTCTTGGCGCGCTCCGGATCGACATGGATAAACTGGTGATCCTCGATCACGTCGGCATAGGCGTCGATGCGGGGCTGGTCGATCAGGTGCCAAGACGACACGCCGATCTCTTTGCCGACCATGGCCTGATAGGCGTCCAGCGTAATCGGCGGCTTCTTCCAGGCTTCGTTCACTTAGGTCTCACTCCGTGTTTTTGCCAGCTCCGGAAAATCCTCCTCGCGGAATTCGCGGCCACGCAGGGGATCGTTGCGGTCGTCATCGCGCTCCAGCCGCCGTAGGTGCACGCGACGGATTTTTCCAGAAATGGTCTTCGGCAGCTCGGTGACGATTTCGAGACGGCGGATGCGCTTGAACGGCGCAAGGCGCGCGTGCAGGTGCTTGAAGATCGAGAGCGCGGTTTCCGGCGAGCGCTCGGCGCCCGACGTCAGCAACACGAAGGCCTTGGGAACCGCGAGCCGGATCGGATCTGGGCTCGGCACCACGGCGGCCTCGGCGACGAGCTCGTGCTCCAAGAGCACGCTCTCCAGCTCAAACGGGCTGATGCGGTAGTCGGACGATTTGAACACGTCGTCGGAGCGGCCGACGAATGTGAGATAGCCGTCCTCGTCCGCGAACACGACGTCGCCGCTGCGATAGAGCTCGCCTTCCGCACCGGAGAGCTTGCCGTCATCACTCTGATAGCCCTGCATCAATCCGGCGGGACGGTTCACGCCGAGCACCAGCGTCACCTCGCCCTCCTTCGCCGGGTTGCCGTCGGCATCGCTGATCTGCACGCGATAGCCCGGCAGCGGCCGACCCATCGATCCGACCTTGATTGGCTGGCCCGGCGAATTGCCGGCGAGTGCTGTCGTTTCAGTCTGACCGTAGCCGTCGCGGATGGTGAGGCCCCAGGCCGCCTGCACCTGGTCGATCACTTCAGGATTGAGCGGCTCGCCGGCACCGCAGACCTCGCGAAGCGACACCTTGAAGGAGGCAAGGTTCTCCTGGATGAACAGCCGCCATACCGTCGGCGGCGCGCATAACGTTGTGACGCCACAGCGGCCGATGGTGGCGAGCAGGCCTTTTGCGTCGAAGCGCGGCTGGTTGACCACGAACACGGTGGCGCCCGCATTCCACGGCGCGAAAAAGCAGCTCCAGGCGTGCTTGGCCCAGCCGGGCGACGAGATGTTGAGATGGACGTCGCCGGGCTGCAGCCCGATCCAATACATGGTCGAGAGATGGCCGACCGGATAACTGCGCTGACTGTGCCGCACCAGTTTTGGTTTTGCGGTCGTGCCTGAGGTGAAATAGAGCAGCATCGGGTCATCGGCATTGGTCGGTCCGTCAGGCGCAAAACTCTCCGAAGCATGCGCCGCCTCGTCATAGGCCAGCCAGCCGCTGGAGGCCGCGCCGACCACGATGCGGACGATACTCTCGGCACCGAGGCTTGCGAATTTCGCGACCTGATCCTCGGCAGCAATCACCGCCTTCGCCTTGCCGCGATCGAGCCGGTCGCGCAGCTCGTCGGCAGTGAGCAGCGTGGTCGCGGGAATCACGACGACGCCGAGCTTCATCGCCGCCAGCATCGTCTCCCAGAGCGGAACTACATTGCCGAGCAGCAGCAAAAGGTGGTCGCCGCGCTTCAAGCCCTGCGCGCGAAGGAAGTTCGCGACCTGGTTGGAACGCTTTGAGAGCGCCGCGAAGGAGAGCTTGGTCTGCCGATCGTGCGCGGCATCGACGATCCAGAGCGCCGGACGGTCCTTGCTGTCCGCATTCGCCGCCAGCTCGGCGTCGAACCAGTCGAGCGCCCAATTGAAGGGAACCGGATCGGGCCAGCGGAAGCCTTTGACCGCTGTGTCGTAATCCGTGCGGTGATTGAGCAGAAACGCGCGCGCTTCCTGAAATGTCGTCATCAAGTGTTCCCGGCCAGCCCCCTAACGTGCTTGATAATTCCGGAAAAATCCACCCCGCCCTGCCCGGCGGCATCGAAGGACTGATAGATCTCCTGCGCATGCTTGCCGAGCGGCGTCACCGCACCTGCGGCCTTCGCGGCGTCCTGCGCCAGCGTCAGATCCTTCACCATCAGCGCTGAGGCAAAGCCCGGCTTGTAATCGTTGTTGGCCGGCGAGGTCGGCACCGGGCCCGGCACCGGACAATAAGTCGTTAGCGACCAGCACTGCCCCGACGAGGTCGAGGCGACGTCGAACAGCGCCTGATGCGAGAGCCCGAGCTTCTCAGCTAGCGCAAATGCCTCGCTCACCGCGATCATGGAAATGCCGAGGATCATGTTGTTGCAGATCTTCGCGGCCTGGCCGGCGCCGGCGCCGCCGCAATGGACGATCTTCTTGCCCATGTTCTCCAGCACGGGCTTGGCCGCCGCAAACGCACCCTCCTCGCCGCCGCACATGAAGGTCAGCGTGGCACCCTTGGCCCCGCCCGTGCCGCCGGAGACCGGCGCGTCGACGGAGAGCACGCCGTGCTTGGCGGCGAGCGCATGCGCCTGCCTTGCGCTCTCGACGTCGATGGTCGAGCTGTCGATGATCAGCGTGCCCTTGGCCATCGCGGGAACGACCTCGTTCCAGACGGAGAGCACGTGCTTGCCGGCCGGCAACATGGTGACGACCACATCCGCGCCTTTCACCGCGCCCGCTGCGCTGTCGGCAATGCCGGCGCCGTCGGCCTTGGCCTGGTTGCGCGAGGCCTCGACAAGATCAAACGCCACCACCTTGTGGCCGACCTTGACCAGATTGGCGGCCATCGGGCCGCCCATATTGCCGAGACCGATGAATGCGATCGTGGCCATTGTCGTTTCCTCCGCTTCAATATTCTAGTTGAACTTTAGCTCGTCGGCGCCGATCTCGGCGAAATATGGTGCCAGCATCTGCGGCGTCACATCCTCGATCCGCGGCGGCGACCAGGTCGGATTGCGGTCCTTGTCGATCACGGCGGCGCGCACGCCCTCGCGGAAATCGTCGCTGCGAAATACCTCCAGCGCGGCGCGATATTCGCGCACGAGACACTCTTCAAGACTGGACGTCGTGCGTGCGAGCCGCAAGAGCTTCAGCGTCACCACCATGCCGCGTGGCGATTTTTCGCCGAGCGTCTTCAACGTGGCGAGCGCAAACTCTGAGCCGTCGCGCTTGAGCGCCGCAACAATATCTTCCATACGGTCGAAGCCGAACAGCGCGTCGATGATCGGCTCCTTCGCAGATACTGGTCCTGCTGTCTCGCCGGTCGCAAAGCCGTTGATGATCTTGCTGACCTCGGCCGCGGTCGCATCGGAGCGCAGCTTCGTCAGGGCGTTGCGCAGCTCCGGCAACTTCACCGCCGGCACGACCCAATCGGCGAACTTCGCATGGATCGCGTCCGGCCCGTTCATGGTCTGGCCGGTCAGCCCGAAATAGGTGCCGATCTCGCCCGGCGAATGCGACAACAGATAGGTACCGCCGACATCGGGGAAGAAGCCGAGACCGACTTCCGGCATTGCCAGCTTCGTGCGATCCGTCACGACACGATGGCTGGCATGGGCTGACAAACCGACGCCGCCCCCCATCACGATGCCGTCCATGAAGGCGACATACGGCTTCGGGAACTTCTTGATCCGGGCATTGAGGATGTACTCCTCGCGCCACAGGATCTTGCCGAGGTCACCGTTGACCTTCGAGCTTTCCCAGAGTGTGCGGATGTCGCCGCCAGCGCAGAGCCCGCGCTCGCCGGCGCCTTCCAGCAGGATCACAGCGACGGCCGCATCGGCCTCGAAGCGGTCGAGCGCCTTGTCGATGTCGCGAAACATCTCCAGCGTCACGGCATTGAGCGCCTTCGGGCGGTTGAGGCGGATCACGCCGACTGCGCCCTCGACACGGGCGATCAGGTCGCCCTCTTCCACGCCACTCATCGTGCGCCCTCGATCAGCTTGCGCGCCACGATGAGCCGCATGATTTCATTGGTGCCTTCGAGGATCTGGTGCACGCGCAGATCGCGCACGATCTTCTCGATGCCGTATTCGCTTAAGTAGCCATAGCCGCCGTGAAGCTGGAGCGCATGGTTGGCGACCTCGAAGCCGACGTCGGTGCCGAAGCGTTTTGCCATTGCGCAGAGCATGGTGGCATCAGGATCCTTGCGATCCAGCGCCGCGGCTGCGCGCCACAAAAAGGTGCGGGCGGCCTCGAGCTCGATCGCCATGTCGGCGAGGCGGAATTGCAAGGCCTGGAATTCGTCGAGGCGTTTTCCAAAGGCCTTGCGCTCCTTCATGTAGCTGCGCGCCTTTTCGAGCGCTACTTGCGCACCACCGAGCGAGCACGCGGTGATGTTGAGGCGGCCACCATCGAGGCCGGCCATCGCGATCTTGAAGCCGGCGCCCTCCTCGCTGAGGCGGTTGGCGACCGGCACGCGGGCATTCTCGAACATCACGGCGCGGGTCGGCTGCGCGTTCCAGCCCATCTTGCGCTCATTGGCGCCAAACGAGACGCCCGGCGTCTTGCCGTCGATGACGAGGGTCGAGATGCCGCCGGGACCATCGCCACCGGTCCTGACCATCGCGACCAGGAGGTCGGTGCCGCCGGCGCCGGAGATGAACTGCTTCTGGCCGTTGAGCACGTAGTGGTCGCCGTCGCGCACGGCACGGGTGCGCAGCGCCGCTGCGTCCGAGCCGGCGCCCGGCTCGGTCAGGCAATAGCTCGCGATCAGCTCCATGGTGCAGAGTTTTGGCAGCCATGTGTGGCGCTGGGTGTCGCTGCCATAGGCATCGATCATCCAGGAGGCCATGTTGTGGATCGAGATGAAGGCCGACGTGGTCGGGCAGCCCGTCGCCAGCGCCTCGAAGATCAGCGCTGCATCGAACCGCGTCATGGCGGAGCCGCCGACATCGTCACGGATGTAGATGCCGCCCATGCCGAGCGTGGCGGCCTCGCACATCACGTCGACGGGGAAATGCTTCTCCTCGTCCCAGCGCAGCGCCTGCGGCGCGATCTTCTCCGCCGCAAACGCCAACGCCATGTCGCGAATTGCGATCTGATCCTCGTTCAGAGCGAACTGCATGCCTAGCTGCTCATTTTTCTCGTCATTGCGAGGAGCGGAGCGACGAAGCAATCCATTCCTTCTTTCGGGGCGATATGGATTGCTTCGCTGCGCTCGCAATGACGACTGGGCTACAGCCCTACTTCATCAGCGGGATCGAGAACTCCGCACCTTCCTTGACGCCGGACGGCCAGCGCGAGGTTACCGTCTTGGTATTGGTGTAGAAGCGGACCGAATCCGGGCCGTGCTGGTTGAGATCGCCGAAGCCCGACTTCTTCCAGCCGCCGAAGGTGTAATAGGCGATCGGCACCGGGATCGGCACGTTGATGCCGACCATGCCGACATTGACCTTGGCCGCGAAGTCGCGCGCGGCGTCGCCGTCGCGGGTGAAGATGGCAACGCCGTTGCCGTAGTCGTGGTCCGAGGGCAACGCCAGCGCTTCCTTGTAGTCGTGCGCGCGCACGACCGAGAGCACCGGGCCGAAGATCTCTTCCTTGTAGATCCGCATATCCTTGGTGACGTTGTCGAACAGCGAACCGCCGAGATAGAAGCCGTTCTCGTAGCCCTGCATCTTGAAGCCGCGGCCGTCGACGGCGAGCGTCGCACCTTCCTTGATGCCGATGTCGATGTAGCTCTTGACCTTCTCGACCGCCTCGCGCGTGACCAGCGGACCGTAATCGGCCGAGGGATCGATCGAGGTGCCGATCTTGAGGCTCTCGACGCGCGGGATCAGCTTCTCCATCAGGCGGTCGGCAGTGGACTTGCCGACCGGGACCGCGACGGAGACGGCCATGCAGCGCTCGCCGGCCGAGCCGTAGCCGGCGCCGATCAGCGCGTCGACGGCCTGGTCCATGTCGGCATCGGGCATCACGATGGCGTGGTTCTTGGCGCCGCCGAAGCATTGGCAACGTTTCCCGGTCTGCGCGGCGCGCTCGTAGATGTACTGCGCGATCGGCGTCGAACCGACGAAGCCGATGGCCTTAATGCCGGGGTCGTCGAGGATGGCGTCGACCGCTTCCTTGTCGCCGTTGACGACGTTGAGGATACCGGCCGGCAGGCCCGCCTCGATCATGAGCTCGGCAAGCTTCATCGGCACGCCGGGATCGCGCTCCGACGGCTTGAGGATGAAGGCGTTGCCGCAGGCGATCGCGGGGGCGAACTTCCACATCGGAATCATCGCCGGGAAGTTGAACGGGGTGATGCCGGCGACGACACCGAGTGGCTGGCGCATCGAATAAATGTCGATGCCGGGGCCGGCGCCTTCGGTGTATTCGCCCTTCATCAAATGCGGGATGCCGCAAGCGAACTCGACGACCTCGAGGCCGCGCTGGATGTCGCCCTTGGCGTCGGGCACGGTCTTGCCGTGCTCGCGCGCGAGCAGCTCGGCGAGCTTGTCGTAGTCGCGCTGGATCAGCTCCAGGAATTTCATCATGACGCGGCCGCGGCGCTGGGGGTTTGTCGCGGCCCACTCCGGCTGTGCGGCGCGCGCGTTCTCGACGGCGGCGCGAACCTCGGCCTTGGACGCCAACGCGACCTTGGCCTGGACGTCACCGGTCATCGGCTCGAAAACGTCGGCGGTGCGGCCCGAGGTGCCCTTGACCTCCTTGCCGCCGATGAAATGTCCGATTGAACGCATGGAATGATCTCCTTGGAAGTCGAGCCTGATCGCTTTGACAAATCCTATTGACCTGCATTTTATAGGATTCAAGTCTGAGATATTGCACCATAGATGTGCGAAAATGCTGGATCAAGGCGCTATCGATTGGGACGACTTTCGCTTCGTGCTGGCCATCGTGCGGGGCGGCTCGGTGTCGGCTGCGGCAAAACAGCTCGGGGTCGATCATGCCACGGTGATTCGCCGCGTCGACCGGCTGGAGAGGCATCTCTCGGCAAAACTGTTTGACCGGCGCAAGACCGGCTATCTCCTCACCGAGGCCGGCCAGCGCGTCGCCGACAGTGCGGAAGCGATGGAATCGACCATCGTCGCCAATCAGGAGCAGGTCGGCGGCTCGGTCGCACGGCTGACCGGCACCGTGCGGATCGGCGCGCCCGATGGTTTTGGCACTGCCTTTCTGGCACCGCGGCTGGCGCCCTTTGCGGACCGTTACCCCGATCTGGACCTGCAACTTGTGGCCACCGCTCGGCTGTTCAGCCTCTCCAAACGCGAGGCCGACATCGCCATCAGCCTGACCATGCCGAAGGAAGGCCGCATCGTCGGCCGCAAGCTCCTCGACTACCGCCTCGGGCTCTATGCCGCGCCCGGCTATCTCGAACGTTTCCCAGAGATCACGTCGCGCCAGGACCTGCCGCAGCACCGTTTCGTCGGGTACATCGAAGAGTTGCTGTTCACGCCGGAACTCGACTATCTGCCGCAGGTGTCGCCGAAGATCTCCGCACGTTTCCGCAGCGCCAATCTGATCGCGCAGCTCAATGCAACGCTCTCAGGCTTCGGAATCGCGGTGCTGCCGCACTTCATGGCAAGCGACTACCCGCAGCTCGAAGCCGTACTGCCCGAAGAAATCTCGATCACGCGGACGTTCTGGATGTTGATGCACGCCGACAGCAAGGACCTCGCGCGGATCAGGGCCGTCGCAGATTACATCAGCGAGATCGTGGAGCGCGAGCGAGCGCTGTTTGCTGGGCGATAACGTCGATTAGTAGGGCCCGAAGCACAACTGCCAGTTCCTCATGGTGAGGAGGCGCGAAGCGCCGTCTCGAACCATGCAGGCCCGTATCTCACCCGCGGCCATGCTTCGAGACGACCGCTTGGCGGTCTCCTCAGGATGAGGTCCCGAGGGGGCGTAGCTGGCACTAGTTCTGCTTCTCGCGCGCCTTCTTCGCGGCCGCGGCCTTCGGCTCACGCCGCGCGCCCTCGAGCGCGCTGTCCCGGCCCGCCTTCAGCACCTCGTCGGACAATTCGCTAGAGCCGGCGATGCGCGCCAGCAGCATGGTGCCGGCCATTGTGGCGAGCGTCGCAATCGCCTGTTTTCGTGCGGCCTTGCGCGGCATGTTCGGGATATAATCGGTCATCATCTCGATCATCTCGTCGAGCTTGCCGGCAAAGGCCTTCCGCGTCTTCGGGCTCTCGCGGGCGATCTCGGCGCCGAGTGAGGGGATCGAGCAGCCATGGCCTGGATTGTCGCGATGCAGCGCGCAGAGATAGCTATCCGCGATCAGTGCCAAACGCTTCTCCGGCGCAGCCTCGCTCGTGAGCTTGCGCCAATGCTCGATCGAGCGATCCATGGCGTAGGCGAAGGCCTCGATCACCAGCGCCTCGCGGGAGTCGAAATGCGCGTAGAAGCCGCCGTGGGTCAGGCCTGCCTCCTTCATGAGATCGGCGACGCCGATGCCGTGGGCACCTTTTTCGCGCAGCCGCACCGAGGCCTTCTTCACGATGCGGTCGTGGGTTTCCTGCTTGTGTTCCCGGGAATAACGCATGCGGATCTCATTGAATGTCGGAAATCATCTCATAACACGCAAACGTCGCGAACGGCGCATTAAATCGCAGTTAGTTGTTGCCGATCATGGAAGGTTGCGGTTGCATGCACCGCCAGCGCGCCCTTGCCGTCACGAACGAAACCTTCAGCGTAGCTGGTCTGGCGCCCCAGCTTGATCACCTTGCCTTCGGCCGAGATCAGGCCTGAACGGACCGAGAGCGGACGCAAGAAGGTCAGCTTCAGATCGAGGGTCACGGAGCCCTGCCCGGCCTCCAACCGGGTCGAGATCGCGCTCCCCATGGCTGTATCCAGCAGCGCCGCGGCGGTTGCGCCGTGCAAGAGGCCGACAGTATTTTCGAGATCTTCACGCGGCTCCAATTCCATGACGATCCGGCCCGGCTCGACCACCGCTATGGTGAAGCCGATGAGTTTTGCGAAGGGCGGCGGCGGCAGGCGGCCGTCGCGAATGCCCAGCATGGCGTCCATGCCCGACAGACCCATCGTCACCTTCGCAACCTGTGCAGGCATCTGCCAATCCACCACGCGCTCGCGCCGCTGGTCGGGCGAAAACAGGTCAAGATGATCGGATTGGGTCATGACCAACTCTTGTATGATTTACATCATACTATGTGGCGGACTTCGCGCTGGCAACTCCGCCCACCACCCGCTTGACAAGCCGGGCGTTTCGGCCCGGAAGTGACCTCGACCCGGTGCGCCCTGCGCCTGTCCACCAAATCTTCGAGATGCCACATGGAAATGCTCAACCACCATTGCGGCGTGACGCGTGATGCGCGCGGCGTCGTTCATGTCGCGATCTGCAACGCCGGCCCGCTCAACATCCTCGGCTCGCCCGTGACCGACGCCGTGCGCGAAGGCTTGCAGCGGCTTGCCACCGACCACGCGATCCGCGTCGTGGTGCTGCGCGGCCAGAGCGAAAAGAGCATGATCGGCGGCGCCGACATCAAGGAGATGGCGAAACTCGATCAAAGATCGGCCGAAGCCTTCATCAGCCGCCTGCGCGATCTCTGCGAAGCGGTGCGCGCCTTCCCGGCTCCCGTGATCGCGCGCATGCCCGGCTGGTGCCTCGGCGGCGGCCTCGAGGTTGCCGCCGCCTGCGACTTCCGCATCGCCGCCCATGATGCGCATTTCGGCATGCCGGAGGTGCGCGTCGGTATCCCCTCGGTGATCCATGCCGCGCTGCTGCCGCGCCTGGTCGGCTGGGCCCGCGCGCGCTGGCTGGTGATGACGGCGGAGAACATCGACGCTCCGACGGCGCTCGCGTGGGGATTGGTCGACAAGGTCGCGCCGCAAGGCGGGTTGGATGCCGAGGTCGAGCGCGTCGTGCAGGCGTTGCTCGAATGCGGCCCCGAGGCGCTGCGATCGCAGAAGGCGCTGCTGCGGCAATGGGAGGAATTGCCGCTGACGGAGTCGGTCAATCTCAGTGTCGAGGTGTTCGGCGAGTCGTTCCTGACCGACGAGCCGAGGCGGCTGATGCAGGCGTTCGTGAACTGGAAGCGATAGGGCTGTCGCCGCACTCGTCTCTGATTAGTAAGTCGCCGCCACGCTGAACATGTCATGCCTCGGCTTGAGGGGCATCCAGGACGCCGAGGCCTCTCCGTATCCCACGACGGCCTCTGGAATACTCGATCACCCGCCTTCGCGGGTGATGACAATGTGCCTCGAAGAAGCACCTCCTCGAATCGAACGACTAAATCTCATCCGAACGACGACATTTTCTCATCCCTGGCGCGGTTGCTTTTTTTGCGCCGCATCATATGATGAGCATAATCTTACTTATCCCCACAGGGAGTTTGTCATGGCCGAAGCTGCCGATCCCGTCGTCATCGTCTCCGCCGCCCGCACCCCGCTCGGCCGCTTCATGGGCGAATTGTCGCCGCTCCCCGCGCAAAAGCTCGGATCGCACGTAATCGGCGCGGCGTTGGAGCGCGCAAAACTCGCGCCGGAGAAAGTCGACGAGGTGTTCATGGGCTGCGTGCTGCCAGCCGGTCAGGGCCAGGCTCCGGCGCGCCAGGCCGCGCGTGCAGCAGGTCTCCCCGACGCCACGGGTGCGACCACTATCAACAAGGTCTGCGGCTCCGGCATGAAGGCGACCATGCTGGCGCACGACATCATCCGCGCCGGCTCGGCCGAGATCGTGGTCTCCGGCGGCATGGAGAGCATGAGCAACGCGCCGTATCTTTTGGCCAAGGCGCGCGGCGGCTACCGCGCCGGCCATGACCGCATCATCGACCACATGATGATGGACGGGCTGGAGGACGCCTACGAGACCGGCCGCTCCATGGGCGATTTCGGCGAGGCGACCGCGGAAGCCTATCAGTTCACGCGCAAGGACCAGGACGCCTATGCGATGGAGACACTAAGTCGCGCGCGCAAGGCGGTCGAAGGCGGCGCGTTCAAGGCCGAGATCGCGCCGGTCACGCTCACCGAGAAAGCGGGTCCCCGCGTCATCGCCAACGACGAGCATCCGCTGAAGGTCGATCCCGCCAAAATCCCCGGCTTGAAGCCGGCGTTCCGCGCCAACGGCACCATCACGCCGGCGGCCTCCTCCGCGAACGCCGACGGCGCTGCCGCGCTCGTGCTGACCAAGCGCTCGCTCGCCGATCGGAGCGGCCTGCCGGTTCTGGCCGAGATCAAGGGCCATGCCACCCACAGCCAGGAGCCGCAATGGTTCACCACGGCGCCGATCCCGGCGATCCGCAAGTTGCTCGACAAGGTCGGTTGGAGCGCAAGCGATGTCGATCTGTTCGAGATCAATGAGGCCTTCGCCGTGGTGGCGATGGCAGCGCAGCGCGATCTCGGCATTCCACGCGACAAGCTCAACATCAATGGCGGCGCCTGCGCGCTTGGCCATCCCATCGGCGCGACCGGCGCGCGGCTGATCGTGACGCTGCTTCATGCGCTGGAGGCGCAGAACCTCAAGCGTGGCGTCGCGGCGCTCTGCATCGGCGGCGGCGAGGCCACGGCGATTGCGGTAGAGCGGCTGGCGCACTGACGCAAGAAAGTCTGAAAACGAGGGAACTCTGTCATTTGCGACAGAAGCCGTCCGTGCCATCCTCGAACTGACGCCGGTCTCTTGCGACCGCCCGTCAACGTTGAGGCCCAATGATCTCGAACTGGCTCGCGGCAGCACTTTCCCGCCGCAACATTCACTACGGCTGGGTGATGGTCGGCGTGACCTTCCTCGCCGCGCTGATCAGCGCCGGCACGGTCGGTGCACCCGGCGTTTTCATCGTTCCCCTGCAAAAGGAGTTCGGCTGGAGCACGGCCGAGATCTCCTCCGCGCTGTCGATCCGTTTCATCCTGTTCGGGCTGATGGCACCATTCGCCGCTGCCCTGCTCAACCGCTACGGCCTGCGCAACGTCACGCTCGCCGCGCAGCTGATCGTCGTTTCGGCGCTCGTGCTCTCGCTCGGCATGACCGAGGTCTGGCAGCTCGTCGCCCTCTGGGGCGTGGTGATCGGCATCGGCACCGGCATGACCGCCTTGGTGTTAGGCGCCACCATCGCCACGCGCTGGTTCGCAGCAAGACGCGGCCTCGTCGTCGGCATCATGACGGCGAGCGTCGCCACGGGTCAGCTCGTATTCCTGCCGCTGCTCGCAAGCCTCACCGAACGGTTCGGCTGGCGTCTCGCACTCGGCTTCGTCTGCATCATGCTCGGCGTCTCGGCGCTGGCAGTCCTGCTCGCGATGCGTGACCGGCCGAGCGATGTCGGCCTGCGCCCGTTCGGCGACGAAGAGACCGCGCCGCTGCCCGCTCCGCCGGCCAGTCACGGCTCGATCACCGGCGTTGCGCTCGGCACGCTGCGCGACGCCTCGAAGTCGACTGCGTTCTGGATCCTGTTTGCGACCTTCTTCGTCTGCGGCGCCTCAACCAATGGCCTCGTCCAGGTGCACCTGATCCCGATGTGCCTCGATTTCGGCATCCCGCAGGTGCAGGCGGCAAGCCTGCTTGCGGCAATGGGCATCTTCGATTTCTTCGGCACCATCATGTCGGGCTGGCTGTCGGACCGCTACGACAATCGCTGGCTCTTGTTCTGGTATTACGGCCTGCGCGGGCTGTCGCTGATCTTCCTGCCCTTTAGCGATTTCTCGTTCTACGGCTTGTCGATTTTCGCGATGTTCTACGGGCTCGACTGGATCGCCACGGTTCCGCCGACCGTACGGCTCACCGCGCAGAAGTTCGGGCCCGAGCGCGCCAACCTCGTGTTCGGCTGGATCTTTGCCGGCCATCAACTCGGCGCCGGCACCGCTGCCTTCGGCGCCGGTTTCTCGCGGACGGTGTACCAGAGCTATTTGCCTGCGTTCTTCATCGCCGGCGCGCTCTGCGTGTTCGCTGCCCTGATGGTGTTGGCGCTGTCGCGGCAGCCCAAGCCGAGGCCGCAAGCGGCGATGGCCTAGTACCTGATCGGGTGGTGACGCCGAACACCGCGGCATTGCCGAGGCGACACGCCGCGCGGTAACAGGCGATCTCGCGGCTTCGCTGCGCTGGCAGTGACGCCAAGCCTCCCGCGGACTTTGAGCCATATTCCCATTAGACTCCCGGGCACAAACGTGGACAATACCCCAGCACGTCACGTGCACAGTGCACACCAAAGATGCACCAGAGGAAACACATGCCGGCTGCCTTCCCGTCGTCCCCACCCGTGATTCCAGCCACTCCTTTGACCACCGAGATGCGCGATGCGTTGCGCGTGATCGTCGGCGAGAAGGGCCTGATCGAGGACGAGCACGGCATGCAGCCGTTCGTGACGGATTGGCGGGGATTGCTGGTCGGCGGTGCCGGTGCCATCGTTCGTCCCGGCAGCACCGAGGAAGTCTCCAGGGTGGTCCGGCTTTGCCACGAGCACGGCGTCGCGATCGTGCCGCAAGGCGGCAACTCCGGCCTAATGGGCGGGGCCACGCCCTGGCCGATGCACACCGGCATCGTGTTGTCGCTCGGCCGCATGAACCGCATTCTGGAGGTCGATCCCGTCGGCTATTCGATGACTGTCGAGGCCGGCTGCGTGCTGCAGACGCTTCAGGAGACAGCAAGCGCACACGACAGGTTCCTGCCGCTCAGCCTCGGTGCCCAGGGCTCGTGCATGATCGGCGGCAATCTGTCGACCAATGCCGGCGGCGTGCAGGTGCTGCGCTATGGCAACGCCCGCAATCTCGTGCTGGGGCTCGAAGTCGTGCTGGCCAATGGCGAGGTCTGGGACGGACTGCGTGCGCTCAAGAAGGACAACACGGGTTACGACCTCAAGCATCTGTTCATGGGCGCCGAAGGCACGCTGGGGATCATCACCAAGGCCGTGCTCAAGCTATGGCCCGCCCCGAAGGACGTCTGCACCGCGTGGCTGGCGATCCGCGATCCGCGCGCGGCCCTGGAAATCCTATCCGAAGCGCACGCGGCGTCCGAGGACAATGTCGGCTCCTGCGAGTTGATGAGCCGCGCCGCCATAGACATGGTGCTGCGCCATATCCCCGGCACTCAGGATCCGCTCAAGGCAGATACGTCATGGTACCTCCTGATCGAATGGTCATCCGCGCGCCCACGCCGGGACGGGACCGAGGGCATGTCCGAGAAGATGGAGCAGTTTCTCGCCGATCAGCTCGAGGTCGGTCGCGTGCGCGATGCAGCGATCGCGCACACGATCAGCCAATCGCGCAACATGTGGCGCATCCGCGAGGGTGTCGCCGAGGCCTCCCGGGCCGAGGGACCGGGACTGAGTTACGACGTGTCCGTTGCGATCTCCAGAATTCCCGAGTTCATCGATCTGGGGCTCAAGGCCGTGCTCGGCATTCTCCCGACCATCCGCCCCTATCCGCTCGGACACATCGGCGATGGCAATCTACATTTTTCATTTATGGGTCCGCTCGGCATGGATCAGCAGACGCTGACCCAATACAAGGGCGCCATCACGCGGGCCGTGAACGATCTCATCACCTCCATGGGCGGTTCGATCTCGGCGGAGCACGGCATCGGCGTCGACAAGCTCGACGAGCTCAGTCACTATCGCTCGAAGACCGAGCTCGACATCATGCGCACTATCAAGCGCGCGCTCGATCCGCAGAACATCATGAATCCCGGCAAGGTGTTGCGGCTGTGATCGACGCTGCGCCCGGCGCCAATCATTGGTCCAGCATGGGCGGGTCGCAAAGGTGGCGCGCCCCGTCCACGATCTTGTGAGTGTAGTGTGCGCGTCCTCAAGCCATCGAACCGCCGCGCGGGTTGACGATCGTGTACCCTCGCAATGAACGCGCATGGATCCGCGTCGCGTGCCCGCCCGAGTTGGCGTCATAGGCCATCCAGACGTCGCCCCCGAGGTGCTGCTCCAGAACGAAAACGTGTCCTCGTCGTGCAGCAACCATTCCTGGTGCGGGCGATGTCCGCGGAAAGCGCAGCCAATTGGCCGCAAGATTCAATTCCGGCACGATACGGCCGAACACGCGCAGAGCCGCGCCGCAGCCGCAGAAGGACGAAGGGCAACCGGCCGGACGGCCACCGATAATGTGCGCGCCGGATACACCGGAGACGGTCGCCGTGGCGGCACCCTCTGCATCAGTCACTGTCAGTTGCGTCGAGCGGTAGGCTTGTAGAGAAGACCTGGAAATGAGTGAAGATCTGGAAGTCAGTGAGGACCTGGAAGTCCGCTCGTTTCGCGTTCTCGAATACGAGAAGTCGCAGGGCATGGTGACATTGCATTCAGCGGCTTGATGAATGCGATAAGGCCGGGCTTCCGAAGCGACAGAACCTAGAACAAGGAAGACGCACGCAGAAAATACTCGCTTGAACATTGCAGGACTCCAAATGAGAGACCCTGCCCCGGACAACGAGAAACCAATAACAGTTTGGCTGAAATGGGCCAAAAGAGCGGCTAAAAACGGCCGCATTGCGCGACACAACCTGCAATCGTCGTCGCCTAAACGTAGCGACTGAGATAATTAACTCGCAGCGCACGAATGCCCGCTCAGCAGGTCAAGCTTACGGCATGCAACCAAGTGCAGTCCGGAACTGGAGCGTTGCGGAGGCACTTGATTGGCCAACATCCGGTGCGCACCCTGCCGCTCACTGCATCATAGCTGCCCTGCACACCCTTGACGCGGCAGAGAGCCGGTGGGCCAGCACGGACCCCGCCGAGCCGCCGCGCCCCATAATGAAGTCATACACGATTGGCGCGTCCTCTCGTTCTTGCCCGGAAGCGTAGCGCGTCTTGTTTTGAGGTCACGCCATGGCTGCCGCGACAAGGTTGTCGCGCACTCGCGATGATGGCTGAACATCACGGCCTGATCGAAAAGTTCTCCGGCGGCCCTGGCTTGCGCAGCGGCTCGGCGAGGCGCGCGAACTCGCACAGCAGCGACCGCGTCTTTCTGGGATCGATGATCTCCTCGACCCAGAATTTTTCGGCAGAGCGGAACGGCGAACGCAGTTTGTTGAGGCGCGCCTCGATCTCCTTCAGCTTCCCGGCCTGGTCCTCGGCCGCGTCGATATCGGCGCGGTAGGCGGCTTCGATGCCGCCCTCGAGCGGGAGCGAACCCCAATAGGCGGACGGCCAGGCGTAGCGGATCGAGAAACGATCGGCGGGCTGATGCACGACGCCGGCCACGCCGAAGGCGTTGCGCAGGATCATTGTGCACCAGGGCACGGTGGTCTGGTTGACTGCGGCCATGGCGCGGACGCCGTGGCGGATGGTGGCCGCCTTCTCGGCGTCGAGGCCGATCATGAAGCCCGGGCAGTCCATGAGATAGACGATCGGCAGGTGGAAGGTCTCGGCGAAGTCGACCCAGCGCGCCACCTTCTGGCAGGCATCCGCCGTCCAGGAGCCGCCATAGTGAAAACTGTCGCTGGCGAGCAGCAGCACCGCCCTGCCCTCGAGCCGGGCAAGACCGACGATAACAGGCTTACCGAAATTCTTTGCGACCTCGAAGAACGAGCCCTTGTCGACCACGGCGTCGATGATCGGGCGCATCTTATAGACCTGCTTGCGGTTGCGCGGCACCGCGCTCAGCAGCGCTTCCTCGGCGCGTTCCGGATCGTCGGTGCACGGCAAGGTCGGCGGCAGTTCGTACACCGAGGACGGCAGATAGGACAGGAAACGCCGCGCGCAGGCAAACGCCTCCTCCTCGGTCTCGACCGCATGATCGACCGCACCGGCGCGGGTCTGGATGTCGGCGCCGCCAAGTTCTTCCTTCGAGAGGTCCTGCCCCAGCGCCTTCACCACCGGTGGGCCCGCAACGAACATCGCGGACTTTCGGGTCATGATGGAATAGTGGCTGGCGGCAAGACGCGCAGCACCGAGCCCCGCGACCGACCCGAGGCCGAGCGCGACGACCGGTACGCGCGACAAATTCTCCGTCGTGAAGCGATACCACCGCGTGCCACCGATGCCGCCCGGCAGATTGGCCGCGCCCTTGGTCTCGATGGTCTTGACCGAGCCGCCGCCGCCGGAGCCTTCGATGATGCGGATGATGGGCAGCCGGAAGTCGTGCGCCATTTCCTCCGCCATCAGCGGCTTGGCCGAGATCGACGCGTCCGCCGAGCCGCCGCGCACCGTGAAATCGTCGCCGACCACGACCACGGTGCGGCCGTCGACGCGTGCGCGACCGAACACGCAGTTCGCCGGCGTCAGCTTCTGCAACTCGCCGCTGGAATCGTACTCACCGATGCCGGAGACCGCACCGATTTCGTGAAAGCTGCCTTTGTCGATCAGTCCGCCGATTCGCTCCCGAACAGTCAGCCGGCCCTGGTCATGCTGTCGCTTGACCTTGTCAACGCCGCCCATCTCCCGCGCGAAGGCTTCGCGCCGGGCTAGCTCGTCGAGTTCCGGCTTCCAGTTCATTCACTCCCTCCGAGTTGATCGGCTTGTTGTTGTTATGCACGGCCATGGCGACCGGTCTACGCGAGATACGGTTGTTAAAGGCGTCGCCCTCCGCGCCCTCCATCAGGCTGCCGAGCGAGCGGCCGAGCGCGAGCATCAACGGGGCGACTTCGTCATGAAGCCGCTGCTCGTCATACATTGCGGCCAAAAGACCGATCGTGACGACCACGAAGGTCTGATACTGCGGCGACCAGATCGGCACAGCGAGTCCGTTGATGTGCGGGCTCCAGAGGCCGCAGGCCACGACATAGCCGCGCTCGCGCAGCGATTGCCGGTTGGCCTCGATGCGGGGTTTGAGAATCTTCGCAGCCTCGGGCGCTTCCCGCTCCATGTCCGCAATGAAGGCGTCGCCCATCTCGGGCGCCAGCGCCGCGGTGTAGGCCGCGCCCGCGGCGGTCGAAGCCATCGAGATGCGGCTGCCGGTGCCCTCGTGCAGGCCGAGTGCGGTCGCTGAGCGCGCGAACTGAAGATAAACAAGATGGAAACGATCGGGAACGACGAAGCCGACCGTGCCCGGAACCTGCTCGGCGACTTCCTGAAGCCGCTGGCGGATCATGCTGCGCAGCTGCGCGCCCTTCATCATCGAAGCGCTCATCGCCACCGCGCTCGGGCCGATGCGATATTTCTGGTCGCGCGGCAGATACACAAGCTGGCCCATGCGGGTCAGCGTGTGCGTGAGCCGCGACACCGTCGAGCGCGGCAGACCGCAGCGATTTGAAATCTCGAGATTGCCGAGCCTGCTATCGTGGCCCTCGAAGCATCGCAGCACGTCGAACGCGCGCGATACCACCTGGATGACATCACCCTCACCGGCATCGCCGGCGAGCGCACCTTGCCTACTCAACCGCTCCGAACGTCGTCCCATGATCCCTACCGTTTGTTCCGCTCTGCGGAATTAAATTCCACTTGCAGACGACGCTACCTCAGGCATTTTGCGACGACAACAAAAAGGCGATGGCATGCCAGAAATTAAAATCGTTACCGAAGTCGCGGGCCGTATCTGCGCGACTCCCGTGCAAGTTGGAGGAACCGTCGCGGATGGCGATGACGTTGTGGTCGTCGAAGCCATGAAAATGGAAATACCGGTGCCATCGCCCGCGAGCGGCACGATCACATCACTGTTGGTGAAGCTCGACGACGTCGTTGCCGAGGGACAAGCGATCGCGATCGTCGCAAGCTGAGTGCATGGGGCCGTCATTTCCGCGACAATCTGTCAGTCGCATTGCGGCATTCGCGAGACGGCGTTGCCATCGCCCGATCCCGGTGACATGATCCGATTCAAGCAAAAAGTTCTTCGCGGCAAACGCGAGGATGATGGAGGGAAACATGCTTCGTGGGCTGCTCGTGCTCGCGCCTGCCTTGGTGGCGGGCATTTCTTTTGCGTCTACACGCTACGCGTTCGCCGAGGACATCAAGCTGCCGGCGACATTGACGTTCACCGCCTATGACACCGGCACCGCCGGCTTCAACATCGCAGTCGGCGTCGGCAAGATGATGAAGGACAAATACGGCACCGACGTGCGCGTGCTCCCCGCCGGCAACGACGTCGCCCGCCTCGCGCCGCTCCGCGCCAAGCGTGCGGCCTCCGCGGCGATGGGATCTGGCACCTATTTCGCGCAGGAAGGCGTATTCGAGTTCGGATCGAAGGAATGGGGACCGCAGCCGCTCCAGATCCTGCTCTCAACCGTCGACTGCAATTGCGGCTCGCTCGGCGTCGCCGCCGACACCGGCGTGAAGGAGCTGAAAGATCTCAGGGGCAAGCGTGTCGGCTTCGTCGTCGGCTCGCCGGCGCTGAATCAGAACTCGCTCGCAGTGCTCGCCTTCGCAGGGCTGACGCAGAAGGATGTCAAGGTGGTCGAGTTCGCCAGCTACGGCGCGATGTGGAAAGGCCTGATCAACAACGACGTCGATGCTGCTTTCGGCACCACCATCACCGGTCCTGCCAAGGAAGCCGAGACTTCACCGCGCGGGCTGATCTGGCCGCCGCTCCCCGCCAAGGACAAGGAGGGCTGGGCGCGGATGCAGAAGGTCGGCTCGTTCTTCTTCCCGCAGCTTGCGACCTGCGGCGCCGGCATCTCGCCGGACAAGCCGGTCGAGCTCGGCAACTATCCCTACCCGATCTTCGTCGCCTATGCCTCGCAACCGGCCGATCAGGTCTATGCGATCACGAAGGCGATGATCGTGAACTACGACGTCTACAAGGATTCCGCGCCCGGCGCCGGCGGGCTTGCCGCCGACCGGCAAACCAAGAACTGGGTGGTGCCGGTGCATCCCGGCGCGGTGAAGGCGCTGAAGGAAGCCGGACAGTGGACCGACGCGCAGGAAACGCACAACAACAAGCTGATCAAGCGGCAAGAGGTGCTTGGCGCAGCGTGGGCGGAGTACGGCAAATCCAATCCGCCATCGGATGACAAGGCGTTCCTCGACGGCTGGATGAAGGCCCGCGCCGCTGCGCTCGCCAAGGCCGACATGCCGAACGGGTTCGAGGATTAGAACAGGATCATGTCTTCTACTTCAGTCTCCACCGGCCCGCAGGACGAGGCCAAGCGGATCGTGTTCGACGATCCGCACGGCGCTGCCGGCAACATGCAGGAGGCGGAGGTCACGCGCGTGCGCACGTTGCGCGGCGCCTGGCGCTGGACGTTAGTAGTCGCGACGGCGGCAACCATCCTGCTCTGCATCAACCAGCAATTCTCGCTGCGCTTCTTCGTCGGCTATACCCAGCTCAACACCGAATACTTTTATCTTCTGATAGGGTTGATGCTGCCGTTCACCTTCCTGATCTTCCCTGGGACTGAACGCGCGCCGCTCGACCGGATTCCCTGGTACGACCTCGTCCTGTTCGTCGCGACCTTCGCGGCGGCGCTGATGCTAATGTCGAATGTGCGCAAGGCGGCGGAGGCCGGCTGGGAGTTCGGTGGGGCGCCCAACGGCGTGATCGCGGCGGGCCTCGTGATGTGGGTGATGCTGATGGAGGCGCTGCGCCGCACCGGCGGCTGGAGCCTGCTGCTGAGCGTCCTGCCCTTCACCGTCTATCCGCTGTTCGCCGAGGCCGCCTGGCTCGGCCCGTTCCGCGGCACCCAATCGACGCTCGAGCAAGCAACCGCCTACCACGTGCTCTCCGGCGAGAGCCTGCTCGGCATTCCCATTCAGGCTTTCGCCGACACCGTGATCGGCTTCCTCGTGTTCGGCACCGCGCTGATGATGACGGGAGCAGGAAAATTCTTCATCAACCTCGCCTTCGCACTGTGCGGCACCTTCCGCGGCGGCGCGGCGAAAGTCTGCATCTTTGCCAGCGGCCTGCTCGGCATGATGTCGGGCTCGATCATCTCCAACGTGCTCACCGCCGGCACCATGACCATTCCTGTCATGAAGAAGAGCGGTTTTCGCGCGTCCTATGCCGGTGCGATCGAGGCCTGCGCCTCGACCGGCGCGGTGCTGGCGCCGCCGGTAATGGGCGCGACCGCTTTCGTGATCGCGCAGTTCCTCAATGTCAGCTACGCCGATGTCGCGGTCGCCGCGATCATTCCGGCGACGCTCTACTACATCGGCCTGTTCATGCAGGTCGACGCCTACGCGGGGCGCCACGGCCTGAAGGGGATTCCGCGCGCCGAGCTGCCCCGCATTATGGATACGATCAAGGACGGCTGGTACTACGTCTTCGTCATCGCACTTTTGGTCGTGATGCTGCTCTACTTCAAGCGCGAGAGCCACGCGCCGTTTTACGCTACCCCGCTACTGCTGGTGCTCAACCAGTTCTTCTCCAAGGACACGCGCTGGACGTTTGCGACCATCAGCAAGTTCCTCGAGATCAACGGCCGCACCTTCGTCGAGCTGGTCGGCATTCTCGCCGGCTGCGGCCTGCTGATCGGCGCGTTCTCGATGACCGGCGTGGTGTCGAGCCTTGCCAACGACCTCCTGCACATTGCCGGCGACAATGCCTTCCTGCTGCTCGGCATGTGCGCGCTGACCAGCCTGATCCTCGGCCTCGGCCTGACGACGACGGCCTGCTACATCTTCCTCGCCATCCTGGTCGCGCCCGCGCTGGAGAAGCTCGGGCTCAATCGCATGGCCGTACACATGTTCATCTTCTATTGGGGCATGCTGTCGTCGATCACGCCGCCGGTCGCCATCGCCTCGTTCGCGGCCGCCGGCATTGCCGGCTCGCCGGCGATGAAGACCGGGTGGGAATCCATGTGGGTCGGCAGCATCATCTATTTTCTGCCGTTCTTCTTCGTGCTCAATCCGGTGCTGGTGCTGCAAGGGCCGAGCCCGTACCTCGCCGGCCTCGGCCTGATGGGGCTTGCCGCGTTCGGCACGCTGTTCATCTGCGGCGGCATCCAGGGCTACCAGCCTTTCGTCGGCGACCTCCGCGGTGCCGGCGCGCTGGAATGGCCGATTCGCATGCTGCTCGTGATCGGCGGGTTCGTGGTCGCGACTCCCGGCGGCGGGATCATGCCGCTGTCGCAGATGCAGGTGACGCTGCTTGGTCTTGCGATCCTCGTGCCCACGACTTTGCTCGCGCTTCTCCTGGTTCGCCGGCACACCATCGTGCCGGACGGGTTGCGCGCGCCCTGATTGCGTTGCACAAGTGAGGCGATGAAGCCGCACTCGTCCGCCGCCTCCGCCTGGACCCGCTCGAAACCGCCCTTGCTGCGGTTTCTGGACAATTGCCTCAACGAATTCTCTGCCGAGACCTCGGGCAGCGTTGCCGACTACATCCCCGAGCTGAGCAAGGCCGACCCTGCCCATTTCGGCATCAGCCTTGCGACCCTGGACGGGCATGTCTACGAAGTCGGCGACAGCCGAATGCCCTTCACCATCCAGTCGATGTCAAAACCGTTCGTGTTCGCGCTGGCGCTGGACCTTTTGGGAGCAGGCAAGGTCGAAAGCGCGATCGGTGTCGAACCTTCCGGCGATCCCTTCAACTCGATCCGGCTCAATTCGGAGAACCATCCCTTCAACCCGATGGTCAATGCCGGCGCAATCGCCTGCACGGGGCTTATCCACGACAGCAGGGGCGCGGCCGCTTTCGAGCAGATCCGCCTTGCGCTCAGCCGTTTCGCCGGACGCGATCTCGCCGTCGATGAGGCCGTCTATGCTTCGGAAAGCCAGACCGGCGACCGCAACCGGGCCATCGGCTATCTCCTCAAGACCAACGCCGTGATCTCCGACGACGTCGCGGCCGTGCTCGACGTCTATTTCCGGCAATGCGCCGTGCTGGTCACGGCGCGCGACATCGCGGTGATGGCGGCCACGCTCGCCAATCGCGGCATCAATCCGGTCACCGGCGAGCAGGTGCTGACGTCCTACGCGATCTCGCGCACGCTCTCCGTGATGACCTCCTCGGGCATGTACGATTATGCCGGCGAATGGATCTACCGGATCGGCATTCCCGCCAAAAGCGGTGTCGGCGGCGGCATCCTCGCCGCACTCCCTGCCCGGCTCGGCCTCGGCAGCTATTCGCCCAAGCTCGACAAGCACGGCAACAGCGTGCGCGGCATCAAGGTTTGCGAGGCGCTGTCCTCGCATTACGATCTGCACATGCTCAACCGCAGCGACGACGCGCGCAACGCCGTCATCGCCGATTACGATATCGGCAGGAGCCCGTCGCGACGCGTGCGCCGGCCCCAGGAGCGCGAGATTCTTTCCGCGCATGAGCAGGAGGTGCGGGTCATCGAGCTGGTCGGAACGCTGTCGCTGTCGGCCGTCGACTACGTCTCGCGCCGGCTTGCAGGCCGTCCGCGGCCGCAATTCGTGATCTTCGATCTGCACCGCGTCACCTCCACCACGCGCGCCGGAGCGCGGCTAATCGCCGAAGCGTTCGAAGAGCTCGCCGCACTCAACGTCACGGTGGTGCTGTCGGGCGTCAGGCGCGCCTCCAAGGAATGGGACAGCTTGCGGGAATGGACGGCGGAGCTGAAGAACGTCCGCGACTTCTACCTGCTCGACACCGCGATCGAATGGGCCGAAGACCAGATCGTCTACCGCTATGGCGGCTCGATCGACTTCCACGAGACCACCGAGCTTACCGAGCAACCGCTGCTCGCGGGGCTGAGCGAGGACGAGCTGAGCGATCTCGCCGCAATCTGCACCGTCAGGAGTTATCCGTCCGGCGCCAAAATCGTCAAAACCGGCGATCCCGCCGATGCCGTGTTCTTCCTGCGCAGCGGCGCGGTGCACGTCACGCTGCCCGATGGTGTCAGGCTGGCAACGCTCACCGCAGGCATGGCCTTTGGCGAGATGGCGCTGCTGGAACCAACGCGGTCCGCCGACGTATTCGCCGACATGGCGGCGACCGCGTTCGAAGTGGCCTTGAAGGATTTCGAGCGCTTCCGCGAGCAGCACCCGCGCGCCAGCGAGCGCATCATGCGCAATCTGGCGCAGCTATTGGCCGACCGTCTGATCGTGGCGAACGCGAAGGTGGATATTTTGACATCGACGTAGCGCTGGGCGAGGTTCTTCGCCTCTCCGCGACCGGGAGAGGTGATCCGAACCGGCTCAGCGGCTCGCGGCCTCGCTTAGGCGCCGGTTGATCCTGGCTGCGCTCGCCTTGAGCACGTCGGATGGCTGCTGGCCAGTGGCCGCACACAGGCACGCCCAGTAGTAGACGACATCGCCGAGTTCATCGACGAGACCCGCCTGATCCAGCCAGCCGTCGCGGAGCAGCTTCTTGATGTGATCGGCGACCTCGCCGGCTTCGCCGGCAAGGCCAAGGCCGAGATAGGACAGCCGCTCGTTGGACGGATGCTCTTCGACTTTCCCAATGCGCGCGGCCCAGGCCGCATATTCATCGATCGTCATCGGCATCCCTCGCCGCTCCTAAGAATCAGCCCACCACTTCCGTGACCGGCTGAAGATCGATCTCGAAGGTCTCCAAAAACTTTGACGTCATGATGTAGAAGCCGACCGAGAGCTGGAGCTCGATCAGCGCGGCCGGCGTCAGCTTCGACGCGATCGCCTTGAAGGTCGCGTCCGCGGGTTTGTTCAACTTCACGATCTCGTCCGTGAACGCGAGCGCGGCGCGCTGCACCTCGTTGAAGCAACTCGCGGCTTGCCAATTCTCAAGCGCCTCGTTCTGCTCGTCGGTGACCCCGACATTCTTGCCGATGCGCTTGTGCGCGACGATCTCGTACGGCGCCTCGCACAGAATACCGGTGCGTGTGATTGCAAGCTCGCGCACCACCGGATCGAGCTCACCCTTGTGGCGGATGGCGCCTCCCAAGCGGCAATACTGCTCGAAATAGCTCGGCGAGTGCGCCATCATGAGGAAAATGTTGGCGTTGCGGTTCTTGTCGAGGATTTCGCGGGTGCGGTCGGAGGCCTTCGACGGGTCGCTGTAATTGATGCGGGCCATGATTTTCCTGAAGTCTTCTCGGAGATTTTGATGCTTTTTGTCGTTGCCGGCGAGAGCTCCCCGAAACTCTATTCTTGCGCTGACGCAGGAGCAACATCATCGAGTCAAATTGCCGCCGCATTGCTGATCGACCTTGACACAGTCGATATTCGCCGCGTGGGGACAGATCGCGGCGGATACTCGTAAGTGGGGTGTTCCGAGTAAAACAATTGGCCGTCGGGTGCGCTAGCCGCACATCGATGAGTCACGCCCAAGTCTAGGGAGAAAAAGGCATGAAGGAAGCCATCAAGGGGGCGGCCTCGGGAGCGCTCGCGCATATGCTGGCGGTGACGGCCATGCTCGTCATCGCCAGCATCTTGTTCTACGGGCGTTAGAGCATGATCCGGAAAAGTGTGTAGCGGTTTTCCCTCGCGACAAACGCGGAAGGCGTTCGCGCGGAGATCATGCTCAAACAATAACCTAAAGCGCGATGACGATTTATCCTAATCTCATCGCGCTTTAGTCGGAGGTTTAGAGTTTTCGTCATTCCGGGGTGGCGCCTCGCACAGCGCCAGGCCCAGAATCCCGTTCCAGGCCCGGTCCTTTGGACCGCCCCCGAATGACGAATCCCGCTACTCTCTCATGCCTCTTTGGTGAAGAACGGCACGAGCTTTCCGGCAAAGAGCCTGAAGCTCGCGGTGACGGAATCGCCGATGGCCAGCCCGGCCTCGCCGTGCGCCATCAGGCGAAAACCCTCATCGCAATCGACCAGCAGGATGTTGTAGGGCACCTGCGCGCGCGTCTCGGGCGTTGCGGCGCGGCAGACCAGCGAGGTCGCGTAGACCCTGCCCTTGCCGCTGGCGCGCTCTTCGTGCGGATCGGACACGCCGCAGGCGGCGCAGAAGGCGCGGTGGAAATACTGCACATGGCCGCAGGCGGCGCAGGTTTGATAGGTGATAGCCTGTTCGCCCTTGGTCCAGTCGCCCAGACGCTCGCTCATCGCACCCGCTCCAGGAACATGCTCACATGGGACGACAGCACGCCGCCGTCGCCGTGCAAGAGCGCGATTGAGGCATCGCGCACCTGCCGATTCGCCGCCCGTCCCGCATCTGCAGATGCGTCTCGACCAGATGCGCCATGGCGCCCCCGACGCCGCAATGGCCGTAGCTGAGCAGGCCGCCATGGGTGTTCAGCGGCATCGCGCCGTCGCGGTTGAAATGGCCCGATCGTACACGGGCTGCAGCCTCGCCGCGGCCGGCGAGGCCGAGGTCCTCCAGCAGCATCGCGAGCGTGATCGTAAAGCTGTCGTAGATGGCGGCGTAGCGCACGTCCGAGATCGCAAGGCCCGTCGCCTCCTTGGCGCGCGCGATCGATATTTCTGCGCCGAGTTCGCTGAGGCCGGGTGCGGCCGTGACATGCTGATGGGTGTGGGCCTGCGCGCAGCCACGGATGCGCACGCCCGCCTCCCCGGTCCGCTCGCCGCTGACGATGAATGCAGCGCCGCCGTCGGACACCGGACAGCAGTCGAGCAGCTTCAGCGGCATCGCCACCGGTTTCGAGGCCATGACGTCGGCGACCGTGATGGGATCATGGAATTGCGCGCCCGGATGGGTGCACGCATGCTTACGCATCAGCACCGCGAACTCGGCGAGATCCTCTTCGGTCACGCTGTATTCGTGCATGTAGCGGGTGGCGACCAGCCCATAATAGGCGGGAATTGTCGGGCCAAGCGGCACCTCGTAATCGGGATGGCCGACCTGCGCCAGCGCCTGGATCGCGGCGTCGCGGCTCTGGCCCGTAAGGCGGTTCTCGCCAGCGACCACGAGCACGTGGCGCGCGAGGCCTGCTTCGACGAGGTGATGTGCGAGCATCGTCATCGCGAGACCCGTGGCGCCGCCAACCTGGACGGCGTGGGCGTAAGCGGGGCGGATGCCAAAATGCTCGGCGAAGACGGTCGCCAGCATAATGTGCGGCGAAACGGTGGAGTAACCGCAGAGGATGCCATCGATCTCGGCGCGCTTCAGCCCGGCATCGTCGAGCGCAGCTTGCGCAGCCTTGCTCATCAGGTCGAGCGAGGATGAACCTTCGTGCTTGCCATAAGGTGTGAGGCCGACGCCGGTGATGAAGCTCATGGGTCCTCTTCGTTATTTCCGGGCGTCCGAAGGGCCGAACCCGGAAGCTCGAGGATCCCGGGATCTCGCTTCGCGAGCCCCGGAATGATGGATGAGAGAGCCGTCGTCATCGTCGTTTCCCTACTCCGGCGCCGATCGCGTGACGCCGTCGCGGATCATGGCTGCGATCTCGTCGGCAGAATAGCCGATCTCGCGCAAAATCTCCGCGCCATGCTCGTTGAGCCGCGGCGCGAGCCGAACCGGCACCGCCTCCGTGTCCGACCAGGTGGCCGTCACCTTCATGCTGCGGATCGGCCCCTCGGTCGGATGGTTCACGACCGGGAAGAAATTCGTCGCTTCCAGGTGTGGATCGTGCAGGATCGATGCGAGGTCGTGCATCGGCATCACCGGCACGTCGGCCTTGGTCAGCAGGTCGATCCATTCGGCCGTGGTGCGCGTCTCAAAAATGCGCGCGAGCTCGGCATAGACGACGTCGATATTGGCAGCGCGGCCGGCGAAGGTTGCGAATTTGGGATCGGCGCGCAGATCGTCGCGCCCCGTCGCCTCAAAGAAGTTCTCCCACTGCTTGTCGTTGTAGACGATGACGCTGAGATAGCCGTCGGAAGTCTTGTAAGGCCTACGGTCGCGCGAGAGGTGGCGGGCGTAGCCGCCCTTGTCGAGCGGCGGCTCATAGGTGAGCCCGCCCATGTGATCGCCCATCACGAACCCGGCCATGGTTTCGAACATCGGGATGTCGACGCGCTGGCCGCGGCCGGTGCGGTCGCGATGCACGAGGCTGGCGCAGATCGCGCCCACCGCGGTGAGGCCGACGATGCGATCGACCAGCGCGTTGGGCACGTAGCGCGGGACGCCGTCGCCGGTCTGCGCCATCAGCGCCGGCAGCCCGGTCGCTCCTTGAATCAGATCGTCATAGGCGGGTTTTGCGGCATAGGGCCCGTCCTGGCCGAAGCCGAAAACGCCGGCATAGACGAGACGTGGATTGATCTCGGAAACGACATCGTAGCCGAGTTGAAGCCGCGCCATCGCCTGCGGCCGGACATTGTAGACGAGAACGTCGGCGCCCCGAAGCAACCGCAGCACGGCATCGCGCCCCGCAGGCTTCTTCAGATCGAGGCAGATCGAGCGCTTGCTGCGGTTGGTGTTGAGGAACACCGGGCCCATGCCGGCGTGCCGCATCGGGCCGATCAGCCGGGTGACGTCCCCGTCGAGCGATTCCACCTTGACGACGTCGGCGCCGTAGTCGCCGAGCATCTGGGTTGCATAAGGCCCCATCAGCACGGTGGTCATGTCGATGACCTTGATGCCCTTCAGCGGCCCCATCGCTTGCTCCCGATTGCCCAGGGCTCAAACGCCCTGCGATGTCGGTTCAGCTAACGGCAGCGCCGTCGCTCGCGCAAGGGCAACCGGCGTATGGCGGCATGCATCGCGCGGCGATATCGACCGCTATTTCTTCTGGCGGGATTCGCGGATCTTGATGAGACGGTCGAGTTCGTCGTTCTGCTGATTGATGCGGTCGGCGATCCGCGACTCGTTCTGCTCACCCGAGGCGGCAGCGGCCTGCTCGATGAGCTGGCGGATATTGTCCTCGAGGATCGCGATGCGATGGTTCAGTGCGTCCATCGACAGCGAGTCTTCGTAGTCATTGCTCATGATGCATTTCCCGCAAAGTCAATCAGGAGCCGTAGGGTGGGCAAAGCGTAGCATGCCCACCGTCATCTAGCGCAAGAAAACAGGTGGACGCATGGCGCCTTTGCCCACCTTCAGGACTGAGCTTACTTCAACGGCTCCAGCACGGAAACGTAATTGGCGACCGCCGCACCGCCCATGTTGAAGATCCCGCCGAGTTTTGCGTTCTTGAGCTGCATGCCCTCGGGCGCCTGTCCCGCGAGCTGCATCGCGGTCATCACATGCATGGAGACGCCGGTGGCGCCAATCGGATGGCCTTTGGCCTTCAGGCCGCCGGACGGATTGACCGGCAGCTTGCCGTCCTTCAGCGTCCAGCCCTCCTTGATCGCGCGAGCACCCTGCCCCTTCGGCGTCAGGCCCATCGCTTCGTACTCGATCAGCTCGGCGACCGTGAAACAGTCATGGGTCTCGACGAAGGAGAGATCGGAGAGCGTCACGCCCGCCTTTTCCAACGCGCGCTGCCACGCCACGGTGCAGCCCTCGAACTGGAGGATGTCGCGCTTGCTCATCGGCAGGAAGTCCTGGGCGTGTGCGGTGGCGCGGAAGCCGATCGACTTGCTCATGCTCTTGGCGGTCTCGGCATCGGCCAGCACCAGCGCCGCGGCGCCGTCGGAGACCAGGGAGCAGTCGGTGCGCTTCAGGGGACCGGCGACATAGGGGTTCTTCTCGCTCTCGGCGCGGCAAAAGTCGAAGCCAAAATCCTTGCGCATCTGGGCGAAGGGATTGGCGACGCCGTTCTTATGGTTCTTGGCCGCGATCAGCGCCAGCGCATCCGACTGGTCGCCGTATTTCTGGAAATAGGAGCTGGCAATCTTGCCGAATACGCCGGCGAAGCCGCCGACCGTGTCGCCGTCCTCGGGCAGGTAAGACGCCTTGAGCAGGTTCTTGCCGATCTCGGGCCCCGGCGTGCGCGTCATCTGCTCGACGCCGACGACCAGCACGATCTTGGCGGCGCCTGCGGCAATCGCGCGCAGGCCCTGGTGCACGGCGGCTGAGCCGGTTGCGCAGGCGTTCTCGACCCGGGTCGCCGGCTTGAAGCGCAGCTTCGGGTCGGCCTGAAGCACCAGCGAGGCGGTGAAATCCTGCGGCGAGAAGCCGGCGTTGAAATGGCCGAGCACGATCTCGTCGACATCGCCAGCCGAAATGCCGGCATCCGCCAGCGCCTCGTTGGCGACGCGCGTGACGAGGCTTTCAACGGTTTCGGTATCGAACTTGCCGAACGGCGTATGCGCCCATCCGACGATGCTGGCGGTCATGGTCATTTCTCCCTGGGGTCTCTTCCTGAGTTAAGTCTTAGCCCAGGGATGGCAAGACTTCACGCGGCTTTCAGGGCCTTGAGGGTACGCTGGCAGATGGCCGTTATGCCGGCCCAGTTCCCGGCCCTGATTTCGGCCGTCGGGCACAGCCAGGAACCGCCAACCGCGACCACATTGGGCTCGGCAAGCCAGGTCGCCGCATTGGCCTCACTGATGCCGCCGGTAGGGCAGAACCGCACGCTCGGGAAGGGCCCGCCGAGGGCGCGAAGGCCCTTGATGCCGCCGGCCTGCTCGGCCGGGAAGAATTTGGCGACGTCGAAGCCATGGGCCAGCGCCATCATCAGCTCGGAGGCGGTCGCGATGCCCGGCGCGAACGGCAGGGCGCTGTCGGCAGCGGCCTTCAGGAGGTCGGGGGTCAAGCCCGGGCTGATGCCGAACTTGACGCCGAGCTTTTCGACGCGGGTGAAGTCGGCCGCATTGAGAATTGTACCGATGCCGACGAGCGCCTCGGGGACCTCAGACATCATCGCCCTCGCTGCCTCGATCGCAACAGGAGTGCGCAGGGTCACCTCCAGCGTGCGGACGCCGCCGGCAACCAGCGCACGCGCCAGCGGCACCGCATCCTGGATACGATCGATGGTGAGGACGGGAATGACGGTCGCCGCCTTGAACAGCGCGACAAGGTGATTTTGTTGGGCACTCGTGGTCATCGTTGTGGTCGCTTCTTCACTTGGTCGCCTGGCGAGAGGCCGCCGGCCGGTGCCGCTTCTTCGGCGGCATGGCATAGCCCGGAATGATGGCGCCAGGATAGCAAATCACGAGGCTGGCGAGGCGATGCCCGGCCTGGGCGGCTTCGACCGGCTCCGATCCGGCGAGCCGGGCGGCGATATAGGCCGCGGCAAAGCTGTCGCCGGCAGCCGTGGTGTCCACCACCGGCTTGGTCATAGGCTCGGCGCGGACCTCGTCAGTGCCGCCGGGAAAGCGCAGGAGGCTCACCGGCTCGGCGAGGCGGAATACGAGTTCCGGAGAAGGGATGCGGGCGATCAGCTGCTCGTGGCTTTCGCCAGGATAGAGCGCGAGCAGGTCCTCGATCGAGGTCAGCACGATGTCGGCGGCCGCGAAGGCCGTGGCAAACACATCGCGCGCGACATCGCGGTCCGGCCAGCCGCGCGCGCGAAAATTGGTGTCGAACACGAAGCGGGTGCCGAGCAGGCGCGCGCGCTTGATCGCCGCGAACAGGCGCTCGCGTCCGGGCGCGTCGTAGATCGAGAGCGTGATCGCGGAGAGATAGACGATGTCGTAGCTCATCAGCGAGTTGAGCAGCTCGTCGGTCTCCGGCAAATTCATCAGCTGCCGCGCCGCCGCGCTGTCGCGCCAGTGGAAGAACTGGCGCTCGCCCTTTGCATCCAGCTGGATCATGTAGAGACCGGGCAGCTTGCCCGGCAACCGCACGACGCGCCGCGTGCCGACGCCCTCGGTAGTCCAGGCTGCGATCATCTCATCGCTTAGGGCATCATCGCCGAGCGCGGTGAGATAGTCGACCTTCACCTCGAGCCGCGCCAGGTACACCGCCGTGTTCAGGGTGTCGCCGCCGAAGCCGCGCGAGTACAGCCCGCCGCCCTGCCCTTGCGTCGCGGACGATCCGGTCGAATGTCCGCCCTGGGCCTGCCGGAGCTCGACCATGCATTCGCCGATGCAAGCAACGCTCGCCATCATATGACCCGCTCAGTGCGCGATCAGGCGACGAAATTGCCGCCGAGCTCGTCTTCGATGTGAATGCGGATGATGTCGTCGAAATTCTTCTCGGCGGTGGTGAAGCCGAGCTCGCGCGCGCGCTTCGCATCGAAATTGCGCGGCCAGCCGCCGACGATGCCGACGATGAAGGGATCGGGCTCGTGCTTGATGCGCGCGGCGACCTTCTCGCCCGCAACGCGCTTCAAGGCCGCGATCTGCTCGCCGACTGTCGCCGACAGGCCCGGCATGGTCAGATTGCGGCGTGGGCCGACGGTGGCGAGATCCATGGTGCCGGCGTGGAGCAGGAAGCCGACCGCGGAGCGTGGCGTGGCGTGCCAGTGACGGACGTCCTCGGACACCGGGAGGATCGCTTCCTTGCCGGCGAGCGGCTCGCGCAGGATGTTGGAGAAGAAGCCCGATGCCGCCTTGTTCGGCAGGCCCGGGCGGATGCAGATGGTCGGCAGGCGGATGCCGATGCCGTCGAGGAAACCGCGGCGAGAATAATCAGCGAGCAGGAGTTCGCCGATCGCCTTTTGCGTGCCGTAGCTGAGCAGCGGTGTGTGGAAGAATTCGTCGCCGATCGCGTCCGGAAACGGCGCGCCGAACACCGCGATCGAGGACGTGAACACTACGCGCGGCCTGTAGCCACCGCCGACGAGGCGGATGGCATCGAGCAGCATCCGCGTGCCGTCGAGATTGATGCGGTAGCCCTTCTCGAAGTCGAGCTCGGCTTCGCCGGAGACGATCGCGGCAAGATGGAAGATCACATCGGGACGGCCGGCGATCAGCTTTTCGGCTGCGCCCGGCACGGCGAAATCGCCGGACACGGTCTCGACGGGGAAGCCGGCCTGCTCTGGCTTCTTCGGCTCGACCACGTCGTGCATGGTCAATTTCGTGATGTCGCTCTTGCCGAGCCGGCCGTCGCGCAGCAGCCGTTCACAGAGTTTGCGGCCGACCATGCCGGCGGCGCCCAGAACCAGAATGTGCAAGAGCCTACTCCTTCTTATTGGCCGGAGCGCGCCGCTCCCAACGCGCCCTCGGCAAGCCCCGCGATCATTCCTTCACGGCGCCGGTCATCGCCGACACATAATGCTCCACGAAGAAGGCGTAAAGGATGACGAGCGGCAGCGAGCCGGCCAATGCTCCCGCCATCAGCGAACCCCAGCGGTAGATGTCACCGTCGACGAACTCATTAACGATCGCGACCGGCACCGTCTTGTTGCTGGTCGACTGCAGGAACGTCAGGGCGTAAATGAACTCATTCCAGCACAGCGTGAAACAGAAGATAAAGGCCGAGATCAGGCCGGGGATTGCGAGCGGCACGACGATCTTGATCAGGATCTGCCAGCGGCTCGCTCCGTCGATCAGCGCGCATTCCTCGAGCTCGAAGGGGATGGTCTTGAAATAGCCCATCAACAGCCAGGTCGAGAACGGGATCAGTATCGTCGGATAGGTCAGGATGAGCGCCAGCGGCGAGTCGAAAAGGCCGTACTGATACACGACGGTGGCGAGCGGAATGAACAGGATCGACGGCGGCACGAGATAGGCGAGGAAGATCAGCCCCCCGACGAGATTGGCGCCCTTGTAGCGCAACCGCACGATCGCGTAGGCCGCGAACACCGATGCGATGATCGAGAGCACCGTGGCGCAGATCGCCACGTACATCGTGTTCCAGAGCCAGTACGGATAGTAGCTCTCGAACAGCAGCTTGTGGAAGTGCTTGAACGTCGGGTTCCAGGTCCAAAACGGATTGTACCTGTCGAGGTCAAGCAGCTGCTCGTCGGGCTTCACCGACGTCAGCGCCATCCAGTAGAACGGGAACAGCAGGACGACGACGATGATCGCCAGCGGCAGATAGAGCGTCACCAGTCGGCGCGGCACCGACTGCAGATAGCTCATGCCTTCGCTGTGATCATCCTTCGCGACTGTCGGCGCCGAGCCATGCAGCACGGCCTTGAGATCGATCCGCGAGGTGGGGAGATCAGTCATTGCTTTCCCCTTGCTGCCACTTGCGACGCTGCAAGCCGAACCAGGATACCATGATCGCAGCCAGCAGGAATGGAATCATGGCGCTTGAGATCGCGGCCCCCTCGCCCAGTTGCCCCGCGATGATCGCGCGCTGATAGGACAAGGTTGCCATCAGGTGGGTGGCGTTGACCGGGCCGCCGCGAGTCATCGCCCAGATCAGCTGGAAGTCAGTGAAAGTGAAGAGCACGGAGAAGGTCATCACGACAGCGATGATCGGCGTCAGCAGCGGATAGGTGATGTACCGGAAATTCTGCCAACGCGTGGCACCGTCGAGCGTTGCTGCTTCATACAGCGACGGCGAGACGGTCTGCAGGCCAGCGAGCAGCGTAATCGCCACGAACGGCACGCCGCGCCAGATATTGGCGAAGATCACGCAAATACGCGCCCAGGTCGTGTCGCCCAGGAAATTGATGTTTTGGCTGATCAGGCCGAGATGCTTCAGCGACCAGGAGATGATCGAGAATTGCGAGTCGAAGATCCACCAAAAGGCGAGTGCCGAGAGCACGGTCGGAACGATGAAGGGGATGAGCACCATCGCGCGCAGCATCGCCTTGAAGGGCATGTGCTCGTTGAGCAGCAGCGCGAGATAGAGCCCGACCGCGAATTTGAGAGCGCTGGCGACAAAGGTGTAGAGCAGCGTATTGAACACCGAGAGCCAGAAGATCGAATCGTCCCAGAGCCACTCGTAGTTCTCGGTGCCGATGAAGTGCCCGACCCTGCCGATGCGCGTGTCCGTGAAGGACAGCCAGATGCCGAGTCCCAGCGGATAGGCCAGGAAGAAGATCAGGAACGCCATGGCCGGCACCATGAACCAGAAGCCGAGCCAATTGCGATTGTGTCTGAGCTGGGTCCAGGCGCTAGCCTCGCTCATCTGAGGCTTGGCCCGGGGAATTGCGACATCAGCCATGCCCGATATCCCTGATCGAAATGTTGACGAGCGGGCGGCCGGACGGCCGCCCGCTCCGTGACCCCTCAGCGATAGATGCGCTTCAGCTGGCGCTCGGCTTCCGCCATCGCGCCCTTCGCATCCTTGGCGCCGGTGCAGTAATTGGCGAACATGTCGACCACGATGAAGTCGGCGATCGCAGTTGCCGCCTTCTCGCCGACGGTGCCGATGCCGGATGCCGGCAGCGTGCGCTTGGACGCCTGCGAGAACACGGCGTTCTTGGGATCCGCCGTCCAGACCGGCGCCGATTCATAGGCGTTCAACGTCTGCGTCAGATAGCCCTGCGCCCCCTCCAGCCACTTCTCGTAGTTCTCCTTCTCCAGCATGAAGGCGACGAACGCCTTCGCCGCATTCGGATATTTGGTGAAGTTGAAGGCGAGGATCGGCAGCGCCAGCTGCAGCTCGGTCGGCTTGCCGACCGGTCCGACCGGCCAGAGCGCGTGATAGGTGTCCTCAGCGAGTTCTTTCTTGCTCGGATCAGTCTTGGCAGCGACGTAGATCGAGATGCCGTTCGCCGTGCAATAGAGCTCGCCCGCGAGGAAGGCCTTGTTGTTGGATGAATCATTCCAGGACGCGGTGCCGGGGATGAAGGTGTCGTACAGCGCCTTGCAATATTCCAGCGCCTTCGCCGTCTCCGGCGAGTTGATGATGATCTTGTCGTTTTGGTCGACCGTGTAGGCGCCGTGCCCCCACAGAACCCAGTGCAGCCATGAGTTGCCGTCGCCCGAGGCGTGCCCGAGCGCAAAGCCGGCAGGCGTGTTGTTCGCCTTCAGCGCCTTGCACATCTCGAGGAAGCCGGGGAAGTCCTTCGGGAATTCCTTGAAGCCGGCCTTGTCGGTCGCCGACTTGCGGTAGGTCATGTAGCCGCCGTTGGTGGCCACGGGAATGCCGAGCCAGTCGTTGCCGAACTTGCAGGTCTTGGCCGCCGCATCGGTCCAGCCGCCATACTTCTTGCCGAGGTAATCGGCGACGTCGTTCATCTTCAGCACTTTGGTGGGAAACAGCTGCGGCAGCGTGTGCAAGCCCCAGGCGAGATCGAGCCCTGAGCCGGTATTGGCCGCAACCGATGCCTTCGGCTGCACGTCCTCGAAGGATTCGCTGAATACGTTCATCTCGGTGCCGGTCGCAGCCTTGAACGCCGCAACCATCGCGTTGAACGCATCGTCCTCCTGCGGCACGAAGCGCTTCCACCGCATCACGGTCAGCTTGGCACCGGGCTCCGCCTTCCACGGCGCGCTCTGCGCCCAGGCCTTGGCGAAATCGAACAGTGCCGGCCCAGTCAGCATGCCGGTCGCAGCCAGAGCCGTTCCGCCCTGAAGCAGAGTCCGGCGGGTAAAGTCTTGCATATCGTCCTCCCTGTGATGCTTTTTCTTGTCTTACGTCTTGCGCTAGGCGTTCAGGCGCTTGCCTGTGGCCTCGTCGAACAAATGCACCAGCGACGGGTCGGGCTTCAGCCGCACCTTGTCGCCCGGGTTGAACTGGTGGCGCTCGCGGAAGACCGCGACGACCTGCTCGCCGCCGACCTTGGCGAACACCTGCGTCTCCGAGCCGGTCGGCTCGACCACGATGATCTCCGCCTCGGCGCCGTCATCGGCGATGGTGAAATGCTCAGGCCGCACGCCATAGACGGCAGGACGGCCGTCCGACGCCGTCGGCGCCGTCTTGAGCGGCAGCTTGACACCGTTCGGCCCCTCGAAGGTGGCAACGCCGTTGACGCGCACATGACCTTTGAGGAAGTTCATGGCGGGCGAGCCGATGAAGCCGGCGACGAACTGGTTGTCGGGCTTGTCGTAGAGCTCGAGCGGCGTGCCCATCTGCTCGACGATGCCGTCATGCATGACGACGATCTTGTCGGCCATGGTCATGGCCTCGATCTGGTCGTGGGTGACGTAGACGGTCGTCGTCTTCAGCCGCTGGTGCAGCTCCTTGATCTCGGTGCGCATGGCGACGCGCAGCTTGGCGTCCAGGTTCGACAAGGGCTCGTCAAACAGGAACACCTGCGGATCGCGCACGATGGCGCGGCCCATGGCGACGCGCTGACGCTGGCCGCCCGAGAGCTGGCGCGGATAGCGATCGAGCAGCGGCGACAGCGCCAAGATCTCGGCGGCGCGCTTGACGCGCTTGTTGATCTCGTCCGAGCTGGCATTCCGCAGCTTCAATGAGAAGCCCATGTTCTCGGCCACCGTCATGTGCGGATAGAGCGCGTAGTTCTGGAACACCATCGCAATGTCCCGCTCCTTGGGCTGGACATTGTTGACGACGCGGTCGCCGATCGAGATCGTGCCGGAGGTGATGTTCTCGAGACCGGCGAGCATGCGCAGAAGCGTCGACTTGCCGCAGCCGGAGGGGCCGACCAGAACGACGAACTGGCCGTCCTCGATCGGAATGGTCACGCCGTGCAGGACTTCAAAATTGCCGAACGATTTCCGCACGTCGCGGATTTGCACAGACGACATCTAGCTCCCTCCTTGAAAGTCGACGACGCCCTTCGCGCCGCGACCGTCTTGCTTTTTCAGACTTTACCGAACCCGGCCCGATCATAGCGAGCAACATTGTCGGCAGTTTGTGCGGTTTTGGCAATTTGTCTTTGGTTAGTCGTTGCTGGTAGCGCTGTCAACGTTCCTTTGTTTGCGACCGTGACTGTGTTAAGAGCAGCAATGGGTCGAAAACGCACCAAGTCAGGCAAGATCCGGCTGGCGGAAGTCGCCGAGCTTGCCGGCGTCAGCCCGATCACCGCGTCCCGCTTCTTCCGCAATCCGGAAGCACTGTCGGTTGCCAAGCGGACGCGGGTCGAGAGCGCCGCCAAGGAGCTCGGCTATGTTCCGAACCTTGCTGCACGCGCGCTGGCCTCGCAGC
Organism: Bradyrhizobium sp. 179; assembly: GCF_023073535.1. Lineage (NCBI taxonomy): Bacteria > Pseudomonadati > Pseudomonadota > Alphaproteobacteria > Hyphomicrobiales > Nitrobacteraceae > Bradyrhizobium > Bradyrhizobium sp. 179. Next base: position 175,539 of record NZ_JADPJR010000130.1, read on the forward strand.
GTACCGAGGTGATCGGTGTATTGATCCCATCCCTCACCAATAACGTGTTCTCCGACGTGCTGCGGGGCATCTATGACGCCTCCGAAGGCAGCCGTTACTCGATCCAGCTGTCCAACACCCGCTACAGCATCCTCCAGGAGGAGAAGCTGCTGCGCCTGTTTCTGGCGCAGAAGCCGGCCGGGCTGATCGTCACCGGCATCGACCAGACCGCAGAATCGCGCGCGATGCTGGAGGCTGCCGACTGCCCGATCGTGCAGATCATGGAGATTGGCCCCAATCCAGTCGACATGATGATCGGCTTTTCGCACTATGATGCTGCGCGCGCGGCAGTTGCCCACCTGTTCGCGCAGGGTCACCGCAAGGTCGGCTTCATCGGCGCGCGGATGGATCCGCGGGTGCAGCGGCGGCTCGATGGATATGTCTCGGCCATGAAGGATGCCGCCCTGTTCGAGCAGCGGCTCGTCGTGACGACGGCGACGCCGACATCGGTGACGCTCGGCGGCGCCCTGTTCACCGACCTGCTTGCGCGGGACCCCGGCATCGATGCGGTGTTCTGTGCCAATGACGACCTCGCGCTCGGCGTCCTGTTTGAATGCCGGCGCCGGGAGATCGCCGTCCCGGAGCAGATCGCGATCGTCGGATTCAACGACCTCGAATTCATGGCCTCAGCCGTCCCCACCCTCAGCAGCGTGCGCACCAATCGCTATGAGATGGGGAAAACGGCCGCGACCATGCTGATCGACGCGATCGATGGACGGCGGCCCGAGCAGCCGGTGCTCGACCTCGGCTTCAAAGTGGTCGAGCGGCAAAGCTCGTTGTCGCGGCGTTCGGACAATCGACCAGCCGCTTCCGGAGCCGGCGCCGCCAACAAAATGGTAGCGTTACCAAGCAGCCAAGATTAGTATCGTACTTGTGAGGAAATGACCCGCCAGCGGGCCGGCAGACCATCGCTCGCGCCGCTGGGCATCGCACCAGCCGACAGATTGAGACGGACGCCAGTGCGTTTGCATTGCAGGAGAGACCAATGACAAAAAAGCCAACCAATGGGCACGCTGCCGGCAACGGCGCTCGCCGCCACCTTCGCTCGCAGGAATGGTTCAACAACCCGCACAATCCGGGCATGACCGCGCTCTATATGGAGCGCTATTTAAACTACGGCCTCACCCGCGCCGAGCTTCAATCCGGTAAGCCGATCATCGGCATCGCGCAAACCGGCAATGATCTCTCACCCTGCAACCGCCATCATATCGAGCTGGCCCATCGCGTCCGCGAGGGCATCCGCGAGGCCGGTGGCATTGCGATGGAATTCCCGACCCATCCGATCCAGGAGACCGGCAAACGTCCGACCGCGGCGCTCGACCGCAATCTCGCTTATCTCGGCCTGGTCGAGATCCTCTACGGCTATCCCCTCGACGGCGTGGTGCTGACCACCGGCTGCGACAAGACGACGCCCGCCTGCATGATGGCCGCAGCGACCGTCAACCTGCCCGCGATCGTGCTGTCGGGCGGCCCAATGCTGAACGGCTGGCATGCCGGCGAGCGCACGGGCTCCGGCACCATCGTCTGGAAGTCGCGCGAGCGGCTCGCCGCCGGCGAGATCGACTATGAAGAGTTCATGGAGATCGTGGCCTCCTCGGCGCCCTCGGTCGGCCATTGCAACACCATGGGCACCGCCTCGACCATGAACGGGCTCGCCGAAGCGCTCGGCTTCTCGCTGCCGGGCTGCGCGGCGATCCCCGCCCCCTACCGCGAGCGCGGCCAGATCGCCTATGAGACGGGCAAGCGCATCGTCGAGATGGTCTGGGAGGATCTGAAACCCTCGGACATCCTGACCCGCAAGGCGTTCGAGAACTGCATCGTCATCAATTCGGCGATCGGTGGGTCGACCAACGCGCCGATCCACATCAACGCGCTGGCCCGCCACATCGGCGTCGAGCTCTCGATCGACGACTGGCAGAAATTCGGCCACGACGTGCCGCTGCTGGTCAACATGCAGCCGGCCGGCTTCTATCTCGGCGAGGAGTTCCACCGCGCCGGCGGCGTTCCGGCTGTGGTGCGCGAGCTGATGAAGCACAAGCGCATCCATGAGGACGCAGTGACAGTCAATGGCCGCGGCATCGGCGAGAACTGCAGGAACGCACCGGCGCCCGACAACGACGTGATCTGGACTTACGACAAGCCGCTGGTGAAGGACGCCGGCTTCCTGGTGCTAAAGGGCAATCTGTTCGATTCCGCGATCATGAAGACCAGCGTGATCTCCAAGGAGTTTCGCGACCGCTATCTCAGCAACCCCAAGGACCTCAACGCCTTCGAAGGCCGCGCCATCGTGTTCGAGGGGCCCGAGGATTATCACGAGCGGATCGACGATCCCTCGCTCGACATCGACGAGCGCTGCGTGCTGTTCATCCGCGGCACCGGGCCGATCGGCTACCCCGGTGGCGCCGAGGTCGTGAACATGCAGCCGCCGGCAGCATTGATCAAACGCGGCATCCTGTCCCTGCCCTGCATCGGCGACGGCCGCCAGTCCGGCACCTCGGGTTCGCCCTCGATCCTGAACGCCTCGCCGGAAGCGGCGGCAAATGGCGGGCTCGCCATCCTCAAAACCGGCGACAAGGTGCGCATCGACCTCAACAAGGGCAGCGCCAACATCGTGATCTCGGAGGAGGAGCTGAAGAAGCGCCATGCCGAACTCAAGGCCAGCGGCGGCTTCAAGCATCCGCCGAACCAGACGCCGTGGCAGGAGATCTATCGCAATACGGTCGGCCAGCAATCCACCGGCGCCTGCATGGAGCTCGCCACGCGCTATCAGAACGTCGCCGGCACCTTTGGCGTGGCAAGAGATAACCACTAGCAGCCACACCGTCATTGCGAGCGAAGCGAAGCAATCCAGAGATAGCTCCACGGAGATGGCCTGGATTTGCTTCGTCGCAAGAGCTCCTCGCAAAGACGTGGGTTGGCATTGAAACTACACGAAGGAGAACAAGAACATGGCAGACCGCCTCAAGGGAAAGCGGGCCGTCGTCACCGCTGCAGCCGCAGGCATCGGGCGCGCATGCGCCGTCGCATTCGCGCGTGAGGGCGCGACCGTCATCGCCACCGACATCAACGAGAGCGGGATTGCCACTCTGGCCAAGGACGGCGTCGCCGAAGTCGCAAAACTCGACGTCCGCAACACCGCCGACGTCAACGTCTTTGCCAAGCGTGTCGGCAAGATCGACATCCTGCTCAACGCTGCGGGCTTTGTGCACCATGGTACGATCCTGGAGTGCTCGGAAGAGGATTTTGACTTCTCGTTCGACCTCAACGTCAAGTCGATGCACCGGACCATCAGGGCGTTTCTGCCCGAGATGCTGGCAGGCGGCGGCGGCAGCATCGTCAACATCTCGTCCTGCGCGGCGCTGCGGCCGCCGGCCAACCGTTACGTCTACAGCGCGTCGAAGGCGGCGGTGTCGCTGCTGACGCGCGCGGTCGCGCTCGATTTCATCACCAAGGGCATCCGCTGCAACAGCATCTGCCCCGGCACCGTCGAGACGCCCTCGATGCTCGACCGCGCCGCCGCGCAGGGGCCGCAAGGCAAGGAGATGTTCATCTCCCGCCAGAAGATGGGCCGGCTCGGCACCGCCGACGAGATCGCAGCGATGGCGGTCTATCTCGGCAGTGACGAAAGCGCGTTCACCACCGGCGTCGACCTCGTCGTCGACGGCGGCTACATGCTCTGATGTTCAGGGGTCAAGTCTCATGAACAAGATCGATCTCAACGGCCGCGCCGCTGTCGTCACCGGCGGCGCGCAGGGCTTTGGCCGCGCGATTACCGAGCGCTTCGTCGCCTCCGGCGCCAAGGTCGCCATTTGGGATTTCGATGCCGCGCTGGCCGAGAAGACGGCGAAGGAGATCGGCGACGGCGTCCGCGTCTTTAAGGTCGACGTCACCGACACCGCAGCCGTCGAGCAGGCCCGCGATGCGACGCTGGCCGCCTTCGGCAAGATCGACATCCTCGTCAACAATGCCGGCGTCGCCGGCGTCAACAAGCCGGTCTGGGAGACCGACCTCGAGGAATGGCGCAAGGTGCTGCGCATCAACCTCGACGGTCCTTTCATCTGCTGCAAGGCCATCGTGCCTACGATGCTCAAGCAGACATACGGGCGCATCGTGAACATCGCCTCCATCGCCGGCAAGGAAGGCAATCCGAACGCCGCGCACTATTCGGCGTCCAAGGCCGGTGTGATCGCACTGACGAAATCGCTCGGCAAGGAGCTCGCCGCCCACGACATCCTCGTCAACGCGGTGACACCGGCGGCGGCGAAGACCGCGATCTTCGATCAGATGACGCAGCAGCATATCGACTTCATGCTGTCGAAGATCCCGAAGGGGCGCTTCGTGCTGGTGGAAGAGCTGGCCGCGATGGTGGCCTGGCTCGCATCCGAGGACTGCGCGTTCTCCACCGGCGCGGTCTTCGATATCTCGGGCGGTCGCGCAACTTATTGAGGACATCATGATCCGGGAAGGCGGATGCCTCTGCGGCGCGGTGCGGTTCAAGGCGGAGGGCGAACCGCTCAACGTCCGCATCTGCCATTGCCGCATCTGTCAGAAGGCAATGGGCTCGCCCTACTTCGCCCGCGCGCAATTCGACCAGCGCGCGCTCAGCGTCGAGGGCGACACCGCCCGCTTCGCCTCCTCCGAGAACATCGACCGCGTGTTCTGCAAGCGGTGCGGCACGCGGCTGTTCGCGTGGCGCCGCAACGGTACGCTCGCCGGCGTCGCGCTGGCCACGTTCGATGATCGCAACGCCTTCGCGCCCACCGAGCACATCTGGGTCTCGGAAAAGCTTGCCTGGCTGAAGCTCGACGACGGCCTGACGCAATATCAGACGACGATCCCGGCTTGATGTCAGGCCTGGTTTGAAGCGGATGCGCTCACCGCCTGAGCACGCTGGTCCGTCGTCCCAATCCATATCCCGACAAACACCGCGACGATGCCGGCCGCCAGATTCCAGCTTAGCGGCTCGTGCAGCAAATAGGCGCCAACCAGCGATGCCGTTATCGGATTGACCGTCACCGAGATCGCGACACGCGTCGGCGTGGTCCGCTCCAGCGCGAAGGCCCAGAGATAAAAGGTCAGCGCGGCTCCGAAGGCCCCGAGATAGAGCGCTGCGAGCCATTGCGGTGTGCCGAAGCCGGTCACCGGCACAAAACTGCTGCGCACATATGAGAGCAGGATGAGGCAAGTCGCGCCTGCCGCCATGCTCATCGTCGTGAAGGCGATCGGGCTGGAACGCCGGATCAGCGGCTTTGACCAGATACCGTAAAGTGCCATACACACGGCCGCAGCGATCATCAACAGATCGCCCCGCCAGGCGCCCGACGGCGCCGAAGCCAAGTCGAAGAGAAGCGCAAGGGCGACGCCAAACGTCGCAATTACGACACCGATCGACTTGCGCCAAGTGAGCGATTCGGCGCCGAGCGCAGCCCCCATCACGAGCGAGAGCAGAGGCAGCGTCGACAAACCGAGCGCGCCGCGCGCGGCGGTCGTAAATATCAGCGATGCATTGAACAGGATCGGGAAAAGGGCGAAGAACAAAAGGCCAAGCCCGATCGCGGCGATCCGGTCCCCTCGCCCCGGCCAGCAGTCTCCGCGCAGCAACGTCAGCGGCAGCAGCAGGAGAAAGCCGATGCCGAACCTGAACGAGCCGATCGCGAGCGGATCGAGCATATTCACGAGATAGCGCGTGGCGCCGATCGAGGTGCCGCCGAGGCCGCTCGACAGCACGGCAGCCAAAACGCCGGAGATCTCGGTCACGATTGCTCCCATCAATGCTTCGAACGCAGCATAAGAGGCGCGCCGAAATGGGGAATGGATTTTCCGTCATGCTGGGATAACGTTACGTCATGACCACACCAGATCTCGATCCCAGTCTGCTGAAAGCATTTCTCGCGGTCACCGAGCATCGTTCGTTCACCCGCGCGGCCCACGTCCTCAACCGGACCCAATCGGCGGTGAGCGTTCAAATCAGGCGCTTAGAGGAGCGGCTCGGCACAAGATTGTTTCAGCGCACCAGGGCCGGCATCCTGCCGACCGCGGCAGGCGAAGAGTTGCGCGCCTATGCGCAGCGCATTCTCGCGCTCAACGCGGAGGCGGTCGGGGCGCTTCGCGCACGCAAGGCCGAAGCCGTGGTCCGCCTCGGCGTGATGGACGACTACGGCACCATCGTCATTCCGCCCCTGCTGACGAGCTTTGCCAAGCATCACCCACTGGTCCGGATTGAGATCGAGACGGGACTGACCGCGACGATGCCGGCGCGGCTCGGCGATGCCTACGATCTCGTCATCGCCATGCATCCGCAAGGATGTGGCGACGGCGAGCTCTTGAGGCGTGAGCAGGCGGTCTGGGCGGCTGCCTCATCCTATCGCGCCGCGGCGCATAATCCCCTGTCCGTGGCACTCTACCCGCCAGGGTGTCTGTTCCGGCAATGGGCTGCGGAGGCGCTCGACGCCGCTGGCGTGCCCTGGCGCCTGGCCTATGTTAGCCGGACGCTCGCAGCAGTCGAGACGATTGCGGCTCAAGGCCTCGCGGTGACGGTGGTGAAAGCAGGGACCTTGCCGGCGAGCCTTCGCGTGCTGTCCGATCGTGACGGCATGCCGCCATTGCCGCCGGCGGAAATTCGCCTTCACCGTGCGCGCCACCTATCATCCGCAAGCGGCCTTCTCGCGGACCATTTGCAACGGGGAATTTCGGAATTGAGCGCCATATAGCGGTAGATTGTGAAGGGTTGTGGCCCTATACGGCGTGCTTTGGGAGGCGCGCGGGCAGAAGCCGAAACGGATGAGCTGGTGAACATTTCTTTTTATGATCCATCCGTCTGGGTAATGCCGGTGCTGCTCGCCATCACCTTCCATGAGGCTGCGCACGCCTTCGTCGCGCATCAGCTCGGGGACAACACAGCCTCGCAGCTCGGTCGCGTCAGCTTCAATCCGCTCCGCCACATCGACCCGTTCGGGACCCTGATCCTGCCGGCGATGCTGCTGTTTGCGCATTCGCCGTTCCTGTTCGGCTACGCCAAGCCGGTGCCGGTCAATTTCCGCAAGCTGAACAACCCCCGGCTCGGCATGGTCTGGGTGGCGCTGGCCGGGCCCGTCACCAACATCCTGCTGGCGCTCGCCGCCGCCCTCGCCTTTCATGCCCTGCCACTGGTGCCCGCGAGCTCGGCGAAATGGGTTGCGGACAACCTCAAGAATGCCCTCGTGATCAACGCGATCCTGGCGGTGTTCAACATGATGCCGATCCCACCGCTTGACGGGGGTCGGGTCGCGGTCGGGCTGTTGCCGCAGCGGCTTGCCTTGCCGCTGGCCCGGCTTGAGCCAGTCGGGATGCTGATCCTGATCGGCCTCCTCATCCTGCTGCCGCTGGCGGGTTCGCAGTTCGGTCTAAATCTTGATGTTATTTCAGCAATACTGCGAACGTTGACCGGTTATGTGATTCAGGCTGTTCTGTTCCTGACCGGCAATGTTTAGTTGAACAGCGACACCCGAACACAAGCCGAAAGGCCAGAGGCCGACTTGGTCAAAGCTGCCGATATGCTGATCGCGCGACGCGCCGACACCCGCGCCCGCGCCGATTTTGCCACATGGAAGATGATGGCCAAGCTCAACGGGGCGTCCGCGCTGCCTGCGGAAGCCCAGGAGTTCCTCGCGAGCTACAAGAAACTGCTGGCGGAGATGAGCGAGGGCGAAGCGACCGAGGCCACCATCGGCGCGATCTACAAGGCCTACTATGCCGAGATGGGCGGCGCGGGAACGCCGCCTGACGTCCGCCCCCGTCCGCCTGAAACGGCGGCGGACAATGTTACCGTCTTCCGCCGCCCGACCCCCAAGCCGAAGAAGGCCGCCGCCTTCGGGGCGACGGCATTCGCCGGAACCCAGAAACGGCCGCTGCCGGTGGCGCTGATCTTTGCCTGTCTGGTCGTGGTGTATGTCGGGATCCGGCTCTACTGGCGCTGAGCCGTCTTCTTCTTTTTCTTGGCGTCCGGTGGCGTGAAAATGATGTCCACGGTGCGCTCGAACCGGTCCTCTGTCAGCCCGGCGGGCGGCTGCGGAATGGGATCGGATTTACGGACAATCGAGACTGCCGCCGCATCGTAAGCCGCGTCCCCGGACGACTCAACGACATCGACCGAAAGCACGTTTCCTCTGCGGTTGATCGCAAAGCTCACTTTGACCTTCTGGTTATGGGGCTCCTTGCCCTCCGGATTGACCTTGTGGGCCGCCAGATGCGCGCTGATCTTGCGGTTCCAGTCCGCGGTAATCTTCAGGATGTCCTTGCCAAGCCCAAGCACCGGCGCCAGGGCCTTCTCAGCCTCGCGCGCGTCTTCATCGAGTGTCTGCCGCGCGGTCGCAACCGACTTCGGCGAGGCCTCGGCAGCGGGAGTTTCGACCGCTGCGATTTTCGGATCCTCGTCCTGCGGCTTCTTCGAGATGTTCTCCGCAACGACTCGATCGGGATCGTCGACCTGTTGCGACTGATCCTTTGGCAGCTCGGTTTCCTTGGTCTCGGCCTTCTGCTCGGGAAGCGCCTGCTGCTCCTGCATCGCTTCGCTGTCAGGCCCGGGCGGAAGGTCGGTATCGGGTGCCTTTGGCGAGGCCATCTCGACGGCGAACTCGGCGCCGGCCGCACCCAGACCATCGTCGCCGTCATCGGCTTGCAGGTGTGCGAGCGCGAGCGCCGCACCACCCAGATGAAGCGCGAGCGCCGCCACCGCCGCCAAGACCCAAAGCTTCCTGGATGGTCTGGGTTCGTTCGACATAGTGCGCCTCTAAGGCTGAGCGGCGCCTGCCGAGGGCGCCCCCGGAGCGCCTTCCAGCGCGACCAGCTTCACCCGCGTATAGCCGCCTGAGCGCAAGAGCTCCATGACACCCATCAACTCGCCATAGGGCACCGAGCGATCAGCACGCAGGAAGACATATTTGTCTTTGCTCATGTCGGACAAACCGTCGAGGGTGCCGATCAGCTCGGCGCGGTGGACCGGGTTCTCTCCGATCGCAAGCGTCAAATCGGGCTTGATGCTGAGATAAGTCGGCTTGTCCGGCTTCTTCTGCGGCGTCGCGCTCGACGTCGGCAGATCGATCGGCAGGTCGACGGTCGAGAGCGGCGCTGCGACCATAAAGATGATCAGCAGCACCAGAATGACGTCGATGAACGGCGTGACGTTGATGTCATGCGTTTCCGAGAAATCGTCGTCTTCGCCGTCGTTGTCTGCGAGCGAAACGCCCATGGTTCACTCCGCTGCGCGCGAATGCACGCTGCCGTGGCTGCGATCGAGATCGCGCGAGAGCAGCCGCCCCGCAGCGCCCGAGGCGCGGCTGACGAGCTCGAGATAGCCTTTCGTCACGCGCGCGAAATGGTTGTAGATGATGACGGCGGGGATCGCGGCGACGAGACCGATTGCGGTGGCGAGCAGCGCCTCGGCGATGCCGGGCGCGACCACGGCGAGGTTCGTGGTCTGCGACTTCGAGATGCCGATGAAGCTGTTCATGATGCCCCAGACCGTGCCGAACAGGCCGACGAAGGGCGAGGTCGAGCCGATGGTGGCGAGCACACCCATGCCGATGCGGATGCGGCGCTGTTCCGCGCGCACGATCTCGGCAAAGCTCGAAGCGGCGCGTTCCTTGATGCCGGCATCGCTGGACAGGCCGGCCGACATCCGCGCCTCACGCAGCGCCGCCGTCAGGAAGGATGGCAGGATGCCCTCCTTAGTGCCGAGCGCCATCTGGGCTTCCGCGAGCGAGCGCGCCTCGGCGGTCTTCTTCAGCGCCGACCGCAGCTTGGTGGAAGCAACCGACAGCTCGATCGACTTTGCGATGAAGACGGTCCAAGTCACCAGCGAAGCAAAGGCGAGCCCGATCATCACCGCCTTCACGATGACGTCCGCCGACATGAACATCACCCAGGGCGACAATTCCTTCATGGCCGGCGCGATGGCGGCCGCTGCATCGGGCTTGGCGGTCGTCGAAGCGGCAGTCGCGGGGGGCGCCGTCGCAGCAGCGGGCGCGGTTGCGGTCGAAGCCGAAGGTGCCGGGGCCGCAGGTGCGGTATCCGCTGGCAGCGCACCGACCGGGGCCGGCTGGGCCGTCGACTGCGCCGGCGCCGGCGGGGTTTGTATCTGGGCGGAAGCAGGAGATGCGAGCCAGGCGGCCGCCAGCATCGCGGCGGCGGCAAGGCTTGCTTGGAAGGTCATGATCTTCATACTTCGGCCCAGTAGCGAATGAGGTTGTGATAGATACCCGTCAATTTGACCGTTTCGGGATCGTCACGCCCGAGCCGTTCCACCAGCGCCTGAATCGCGGTGTCGAGGTCAAAGATCATGCTTCGGGCTTGATCGTCCCGTACCATGCTCTGAAGCCAGAAGAAAGACGCAACCCGCGTTCCCCTCGTCACCGGCGTGACCAGATGGAGGCTGCTCGAGGGATAGAGCACGCAGTCGCCGGCTGGCAACTTGACTTCGTGGGATCCGTAGGTGTCCTCGATCACAAGTTCGCCACCATCGTACTCTTCCGGCTCGGTGAGGAACAGTGTGACCGACAGGTCTGTGCGGATGCGAAGGCCGGTCAGGCGGTCGCCGCGGATCGCATTGTCGACGTGCAGGCCGAAATGGTGACCGCCGCTCGCCGCATAGCGGTTGAACAGCGGCGGGAAGATCTGGAGGGGGATTGCCGCCGCGATGAAGCGCGGGTTCGACGTCAGCGCCGCGATGATGCGGTTGCCGAGCTTGCGCGCGACTTCGCCATCCGGCGGCAATTGCTCGTTGCGCTTGACCATCGCCGACTGCGCGCCGGCGGTGGAGCGGCCGTCCTCCCAGTCGCTGGCGTCCATGATGCGGCGGAAATCCGCCACATCATCCTTGCTGAGAGCGTTTTCGATGCATGTCAGCATGAAACTCGTTGTTGCTCCATCAGTAACGCGCGGAGAGCACCACATAGGCGGCACGGCCCGGTGCTTCCAGCACGAACGGCGCTGCGCTTTGGTACAGCGCGTCGTAGTAGCGCTTGTCGAAGATGTTGTTCACGAACAGTTTGAGCTTCCAGTGCTGATCGAGCTTCGCCTCCGCGAACGCGTCAAAGCGCCAGTAGCTCGGCAGCGACGTACCCTGATTGGCCGCGAGCAAAGTGCCGCCATAGATTTTCGAGCGGTATACCGCCTGTCCGCCCAGTTCCCAGGTGTCGTTGAGCTGATATTTCGACAGCAAGCTGAACGACTCGTGCGCGATATTGGCGAGCGGACGCCCGACATTGGTCGGATACAGCGTCCTGTTGGCCGACGGCGCCAGCGACTGTGTCACTTCCGACTGCATCAGCACGAGACCGCCGAACACACTCCATTTGTCTGTGATCTTGCCACCGACGCCGAGATCGATGCCGCGGATGCGATAGGCGGCACCGGCCGTGATGCACGATATGTTGCCGGTCGTTCCGGTCGGATAGACACATCCCAAGGGGGCAGCAACGGCCGCGCTGCCAACATTCTGTGACTCGCGGGCGTTCTCTTTCGTCGTCTGGAACAGCGCGGCGGTCAGCAGCAGATGACGGTCGAACAGCTCCCATTTGGTGCCGAGTTCGATGGCCTTGTTTTTCTCAGGGCCGAATATCTGCGTGTTTCCGCCCGGCAGGGTCGGATTGAGGCCGCCGTACGCTGTGCTGGTACCGTCGAACTCGGCACCGACTGGATTCGCAGAAGTCGCATACGCCACATAGACGCTGCCGTTCGGCAACGGCTTGAGCGTAAGCCCGAGATTGAAGTTGGGAATCAGGAATTCCGCCGACTGCTGACCGAACGCGCCGTTCGCAGCATAGCCGGTGGTCTTGATACTGTAATCGTCGTAGCGAAAACCGCCATTGAGGATCAGGAGGTCATGGTAGTTCGCACTATCCATGACGTAGCCGCTGACCGTGTCGATGCCGATCTTGGTCGGCAGACCCGAAAGCGAGGGAATTCCAAACGGAAGATACGTATTCTGAGGAAAGAAGACGCTGGTGTTGGTCGGCGAGCCGGATGGGCTGGAGGGAATGCCGGTGGCCTCCGAGGTCAGCCCAAGATACCTGTCGATCGAGGACCGCTCACGATCGACTTCGACGCCCGCAAGCGCAGTATGCTTGAACCCCGCGCCGTCCAGGAACTTGTAAGTCGCCTCGGTCTGGTTGGCGAGCACGTCGGTGATCTGAAAACGGCTCTGGGGATTGGACGTCAAGGTCGACGCCGAGAGCGGGTCCTTCAGCGAAGGCGCTTCCGGCAGCGTTCCGATGTAATTCTGCGTCGAACGCGACGCGCGAAACTTGTTGCTGATCATCAGATCGGGGGTGATCTGCACCTCGGCATTGATCGTGCCGATGTCCTGGCCGGTCCGGAAGAAGTCGCGATTGACGAAGCCGTACCAGTTCTTGCGGCTCGCTCCGAAATCCGGGAACGGACCGCCAGCGGTGGACGCGGTGCTCGGCCGATAATAGGGCACGCCGAAGTCCGGAAGACCGGTCAGTTCAGTGTGGATGTAGTTGCCGGTGACCCTGATCGTATCGGTCGGCTTCCAAGTCGTGGCGACGAAGGCGCCGTTCCGGTTGTCGGTGACATAGTCGCGGCCTGCGACATTGGCGTCCTGAAACAAGCCGCCGACACGTACGGCGAGCGTCGGGTCGATCACCTGGTTGACATCGAGCGTGACACGCTTGGTCTGGTCGGTCCCGAACGTCGAGTCCATGTTGTAGAAGCTCGCCCCGGTCGTCGCCTGCTTGGTGACGATGTTGATCGCACCACCGGCGACACCGCGGCCGGAAAAAGTCGAGCCCGGACCACGCAGGATCTCGACCTGTTCGGTGAAGAAGTTCTCACGCACGCTGACGCCGGAATCGCGCACGCCATCGATGAAGATGTCGTTGCGCGCGTCAAAGCCGCGGATGAAGAAGCGGTCGCCGAACGCATTGCCGCCCTCGCCCGAGCCCAGCGTCACGCCAGCCGTGCTGAGAATGGCCTGCTTCAGCGTCGTGGCGTTCTTGTCCTCGAGGACTTCCTTGCTGAGAACGGTGATCGACTTCGGCGTATCGACCAGCTTCTCCGGAAATTTGCCGCCAGCCTGGACGTGGTCGACCTTGTAGGGCGCGGCCGGGTCGGCATAGGGATTGGCGTCGGCTGGGCCGGACGGTGTGGTGGGAGCCGTCTGCTCGGCCTGCTGCCGCTGCGCGGCGCGGCGAAGCGCGTTACGGGCTCGGACCTGCTCCGGCGAAGGCTTCGAGGCCACCGGACGCGGACGTTGGACCGGAGCATCGACTGTCACCGGCGGCAGGTTCGACTGCTGTGCTTCTGCGCCGCTCGACACCGACGCCACCGCAATCAAGCTCGCGACTGCCGAAACCTTCTTGCCGGAAATGCCAGCGGACTTCTCATCCATCGAGTTGAACGCTACGACCGAACGCAACGACCTCGGTGCGACCACCTGCCCCATTACCAAACGCCCCATCTTCCTGTTCGCTCATTCACTTCGATGAACGATGGGCTGTGGTATCGGCCACAAAATAGCGGGTCAATGCGAGCACGCCGCGAGAACGCTTGAATAGGTCCAGATCAAAACGATTCTAAACTGCCGTTTGAAATCATTCTAAACAAAGATTGGAGTCGTTCTAAAACGAGCGCGAAATCGGCGTCGTGCTCGTGGCATCAGTCGCTGCTCGGCGGCTTCATCAGCGAGAACAATTCGTCGACAGTTTTCTGCGCGACCGCACGCACACGATCGGTGTTGTCCATCCCCGCGATGTTGACGCCGTTGACGACGGCTTTGATCTCGTCGCGGAAGTCGGTGAGAAAGCGCAAGGGATCGCGCTGCTCGTTGGCGACGCGCGCGATCAGCCCCGTGATCAGAATCTGACACGCGATCAGCTTACCGTTCAATTCGTCCATCCCTGCGCTCCATTCGTGGCGGCGCCGATATGACCGATGCTGATTTTCCTGACAACCGAAACGGCCTGCGCGCGATTTAGAACCGTTCTCGTGACCCGCGCGACCTGGAGGCTTTCCGCGGTGTCCCGCAGCGCCACACACACGGCGTCCGGGCATTGGATAACGTTCGCACGCGGATCGTTCGCGCCGAAAAAATGCAGCATTGCACCCCAACGCGCCAGACTGCTGCATGCGGTGCAAAGCTTTCCAATTGTTTAGGATTCTCGACCGATAGTGCTGTTTACACTTAAACTTGGCGTGTATTATACAAGCGCGCTGGAACCCTATGATTGCCCCATAATTCGTAGCTTGGGGGCACGAGAGCCGCCGAGCCGATATGAAAAAAACACGGCCGATCCTCTGGATTCTGATCATCGCGGCCGTGGGCTCCGCGAGTTACTATGGTTGGCAGAAATTCGGCTCGCCTGGGGCCGGAAAGACCCAGACAGCCCAGAAAGCTCCGCCCCGGCCGCAGCCCGTCCCGGTCAGCGTTGCCCCGGTCCAGAAGACCGACTTTCCGGTCTATCTGACCGGTCTCGGCACGGTTCAGGGCTTCAACACTGTCCAAGTCCGCAGCCGGGTGGATGGTCAGATCGACAAGCTCGCCTTCCGCGAAGGCCAGATCGTCCAGCAGGGCGAGCTTCTGGTCTCGATCGATCCCCGTCCCTATCAAGCTGCGCTCGATCAGGCCAAGGCCAAGAAGGCGCAGGACGAGGCGAACCTCGCCAACGCCAATCTCGAACTCCAGCGCGCCATGAGGCTCGGTGAATTCGCGACCGCACAGCGGGTGGATACCCAGCGCTCCACCGTCGCCCAGCTCACCGCCCAGATCGCCGCCGACGACGCGGCGATCGCCAACGCCCAGACCCAGCTCGACTACACGCAGATCAAGTCGCCGATCACAGGCGTCGCAGGGCTGCGCCAGGTCGACATTGGCAACATCGTCAACGCATCGACGCAGACCGGCATCGTCACGATCTCGCAGGTCGAGCCGATCGCCGTGATCTTCACGGCACCGGAAGACCAGCTTCCCTATATCAGCGAAGGCCAGAGGGCCGGCGCGCTCAAGGTGATCGCCTTCACCACCGACGGCAAGAAGACGCTGGCGGAAGGCAAGCTCGCCGTCATCAACAACCAGGTCGACACGAGCAGCGGGACTATTCGGCTCAAGGCGGTGTTCGACAATAAGGACCACTCGCTGTGGCCGGGCCAGTCGGTTTCGACGCGTCTTCTGGTGCGGACGCTGAGGGATGCGACCGTCGTTCCCGATGATGCAGTCCAGCATTCGACCAACGGCCTGTACGCCTATACCGTCAATCAGGACGACAAGGCCGAAGTGCACAAGATCAAGGTCAGCTATGGCATCGATGGCCGTTCGGTCATCGATGAAGGCCTCACGCCCGGGCAGCAGGTCATCACCGGCGGTCAGTTCAAGGTGCAGCCTGGAAGCCTCGTCTCGACAGCGGTGGCGAGCTCGGATCCGGCCCAGAACAAGGTGCGACAGGAATGACCGAGGGCGGGATTTCGGCACTCTTCATCCGTTATCCCATCGGCACCTCGCTGCTGATGGCCGGCATTCTCTTCGTCGGCCTCGTCGCCTACCCCCTGCTGCCGGTTGCGCCGCTGCCGCAGGTGGACTTCCCGACCATCCAGGTCACCGCCAACTTGCCGGGCGGCAGCCCCGAGACGATGGCCTCGTCGGTGGCGCAACCGCTCGAGCGGCAATTCGCCCAAATTCCCGGCATCGCCCAGATGACCTCGACGAGCTATCTGGGCACGGCGTCGATCACCATCCAGTTCGACCTCAATCGTAGCATCGACGGCGCCGCCAATGACGTTCAGGGGGCGATCAACGCCGCCAGCGGCCAGCTGCCGAAGAACCTGCCCTCGCCGCCGACCTACCGTAAGGTCAACCCGGCGGACGCCCCGATCCTGCTGTTGTCGGCCACCTCCGAGACACTGCCGCTGACCAGCGTCAGCGACGCCGTCGACGCCCAGCTCGCCCAGCAAATCAGCCAGCTCTCCGGCGTCGCGCAGGTCTTCATCGGCGGCCAGCAGAAGCCGTCCATCCGCATTCAGATCGACCCGGCGAAGCTCGTCGCCAAGGGCCTGTCGATGGAGGACGTCCGCAGCCAGATCGCCATCACCACCGTCGACAGCCCGAAGGGCAATATCGACGGGCCCAAGCGCGCCTACACGATCTACGCCAACGACCAGCTCACCCACGCCAAGGACTGGAACGACGTCATCATCGCCTATCGCAATGGCGGCCCCTTGCGAATCCGCGATATCGGCCAGGCGGTCAGCGGCGCCGAAGACGCCAAGCAGGCGGCCTGGGCCAACGGCAAACGCGGCGTGTTCCTGGTGATCTTCAAGCAGCCCGGTGCCAACGTCATCGAGACTGTCGACCGCATCAAGGCCACCCTACCCAGGCTGGTGGCCGCTATTCCGCCCGCTATCAAGATCGAGCTGATCAGTGACCGCACCACGACGATCCGTGCCGCGGTCGAGGACGTCCAGTTTACGCTGCTGCTGACCATTGCGCTCGTGGTCATGGTCATCTTCATCTTCCTGCGCAGCTTCTGGGCCACCGTCATTCCCACGGTGACGGTACCATTGGCATTATTGGGCGCGTGCGCCTTGATGTGGGTGGTCGGCTATTCGCTGGACAATCTGTCGCTGATGGCGCTCACCATCGCGGTCGGATTCGTGGTCGACGACGCCATTGTGATGCTCGAGAACATCACCCGCTATATCGAGGAAGGCGAATCCCCGCTCGCGGCGGCCTTCAAGGGCTCCAAGGAAATCGGTTTCACCATCGTCTCGATCAGCATCTCGCTGGTCGCGGTGCTGATCCCCCTGCTGCTGATGGGAGGCATCATCGGGCGCCTGTTCCGCGAATTCGCCGTAGTGCTGGCGATGACGATCTTCGTCTCGATGTTCGTGTCGCTGACGCTGACGCCGATGATGGCCTCGCGCTTCCTGCGCGCGCATGGGGAGGTGACCCACGGCAAGTTCTACCAATGGAGTGAGCGCGCCTTCGACGGCATGTTGCGCGGCTACGAATATGTGCTCGACCACGCTCTGGCCTGGCGCCGCACCACGCTCGCGATCTTCTTCGCCACGCTCGGATTGTCGATTTACCTGTTCATTCTGAT
This sequence comes from Bradyrhizobium sp. 179, assembly GCF_023073535.1. Classification (NCBI taxonomy): domain Bacteria; kingdom Pseudomonadati; phylum Pseudomonadota; class Alphaproteobacteria; order Hyphomicrobiales; family Nitrobacteraceae; genus Bradyrhizobium; species Bradyrhizobium sp. 179. The sequence goes on from NZ_JADPJR010000130.1 coordinate 192,668, forward strand.
CCCGAAGGGCTTCTTCCCGCAACAGGACGTCGGCCTGATCACGGCCACGTCCGAAGCCTCGCAGGACATTTCTTTTAAGGAGATGCTCAGACGCCAGGAGCAGCTCGGCAAGATCATCATGGCCGATCCCGACGTTGCGAGCGTCGCCATGGCGATCGGCGGCAGCGGACGCGCCGGCAACAATGGCGCCCTGTACATCACACTGAAGCCTCGCGATATGCGTGAGGCCTCGGCTCAGCAGATCATCGCGCGCCTGCGTCCGCAGTTCGACAAGGTCGAGGGCGCCCGCCTTTACATGCAAGCGGCCCAGGACGTCCGGCTCGGCGGCCGGCCGACCCGCACGCAGTTCGAGTTCACCCTGCAGGACGCCGATCTCGCCGAGCTCAACGACTGGGCACCGAAGATCCTCGCCAAAATGCAGACGCTGCCGGAGCTGCGCGACGTCGCGACGGACCAGCAGACGCAGGGCACCACGGTCCAGCTCAAGATCAACCGCGACACCGCCTCGCGCTACGGCATCCAGCCGCAGATGATCGACGACACGCTCTATGACGCCTTCGGCCAGCGGCAGGTCACGCAGTATTTCACCCAGCTCAACACCTACAAGGTGATCCTCGAGATCCTGCCCGAGATGCAGGGCGATCTCGAAAGCCTGAACAAGCTCTATTTGAAGTCGCCGCTAACCGGCGAGCAGGTGCCGCTGTCGACCTTCGCGACCTGGACCACCGATCCGGTCCGCCCGCTCTCGATCAGCCATCAGGGTCAGTTCCCGGCGATCACGATCAGCTTCAACCTCGCGCAAGGCGTCGCGCTCGGCCAGGCCACGGAAGCCGTGCAGCGGGCGATGACCGAGCTCGGCGCGCCGCCGACGTTGAATTCGAGCTTCCAGGGCACCGCGCAGGCGTTCCAGCAATCGCTCGGCACCGTGCCGCTGTTGATCCTCGCCGCGCTCGTCGTGGTCTACCTGATCCTGGGCATTCTCTACGAGAGCTATATCCATCCGATCACCATCCTGTCGACCCTGCCCTCGGCCGGCGTCGGCGCGCTCGCGATCTTGATGGCGGCCGGCTTCGACTTCAGCCTGATCGCGCTGATCGGCATCATCTTGCTGATCGGCATCGTGAAGAAGAACGGCATCATGATGGTCGACTTCGCGATCGCCGCCGAACGCGACGAACACAAGACGCCGGAGCAATCGATCCGCCAGGCCGCGCTGCTTCGCTTCCGTCCGATCATGATGACCACGATGGCCGCGCTGCTAGGCGGCGTGCCGCTGATGCTCGGCCACGGCACCGGCGCCGAGATCCGCCAGCCGCTCGGCTACGCCATGGTCGGCGGCCTGATCGTCAGCCAAGCGCTGACGCTGTTCACCACGCCGGTGGTCTATCTCTATCTCGACAAGCTCAACAACTGGTTCTCCACCTGGGGCCGTTCGGGTGACGGCGAAGGCGACGAGGCGCCCGAGCGCGGCACCGTCAAGCAAGCCGCCGAGTAAGCTTGCACCGCACCTCTCGCGACGCTACAGCGGGACCCACGGTTCACGCCAACGCGGTTTCGCCATGTCCATGCAATCCAGACTTGTCGCCCTCGCCGCGGTCTTGTTGTCGACCAGCGCTGCGTATGCCCAGCAGGGCGCCAAGAAGAATACCGCTCCTCCTGCCCCGACCGCACATCCCGCGCCTGTCCCGACGCAAGCGCAGGCGGACGGCGCTCCGGGCCAGCCCGGTTGGATCGTGCGCTGCACCAGCGCGAGCCGCGACGCGCCGCTCGAATGCGCGATGGAGCAGAACGCTGTACTGACCAAGACCGGCCAGACTGTCATCCTGATCAACATCCGCATCGCGCCCGACACCCGCACGCCGATCGCGCTGCTGCAATTGCCGCTCGGCCTCAACCTGCCCGTCGGCGCCAAGCTCCAGGTCGACGAGGGCAAGACGTTCGATCTCGAGATCCAGACCTGCGAGAACCGCGGCTGCTACGCCTCGACACCGGTCGCGCCGGATCTGCTCGCCGCCTTGCGGGCAGGCAAACAGTTGAAGGTTCCTTCCAGAACATGGCCAAGAAAACGATCGCGATCCCGATGCCGCTCAACGACTTCGCCGCGGCCTACGACAAGATCAAGTAACTGGTACCGTCAGGTCGCGATGTCGCCGGCCCGAAGCAGCGTCGAGAAGCCGCCATAGATCATGCGCTTGCCGTCGAACGGAATGTCGGTGCTCTTGAGCCGCGGGTCCGCCATCACCTTCTTGTTGATGGCATCGCGGGTCTCCCGGTCGCGGTAGACGATCCAGGAGAAAACTACGATCTCGTCCTCCTTCGCCATGACCGCGCGCGGAAACGAGGTGAGCTCGCCATAGGGAACGTCGTCACCGATGCATTCGACATAGTCGAGCGCGCCGTGCTCCAGCCAGACCGCACAGGCGGTCGTCGCCAGCGCCTTGTAGGCCTCGATCTTGTCCTTCGGCACGGCCAGCACGAAACCATCGACATAGGGCATCACGGATCTCCTTGGGTTGTGTCACTCAAGGACGATGGGGCGCACTGCGATCCGACACGAAACGCGATTTTCAGATGAGGCAAACGGTCGCGAGCGATGGTGCCGTCAACAAATCTTCGTCCCTGCCTCGGAGAGGCCGGGGCTTAAGCCTGGGAAAAAGCGCCCGGAACTGGCTGGGGAACCTGGATTCGAACCAAGACAAACAGAGTCAGAGTCTGTTGTGCTACCGTTACACCATTCCCCAACGAAGTGCTTGCTTCAGCTAAGCTTTCTTCGGAAGCTTTGCAAGATGGGCTGAAAGTTTCGCAAATCGTCAGTTCGCAGGCCGGTCATATAGCCGGGCCGGCGTTCGCGGTCCAGTCCTTCTGTGGTCAGAACCGTACCCTGTCAAAGTGAAAAACAACCGGCTGCAGCCCCATCTCCACCGGCAGAAGTTCACGCCTCCAGGACGACCAAACGCTATGGTTGCAACGCGCTAGAAATAGGGATGCGTGCAACGCTTTTGCATCGTCTGCAGTGGGGCGACGTGAGTCTTCTAATGGGTGGGCGCCCCTTGTACGAGGAGGCGGACGCTCATGAAGTGAAGCCCGCGGAGCTCTCTCACCACCGGACCTGGTCTCACTCCGGACTTTCGCTCGGTCCTCAAAGGGCTGTGGGAAACGCGCCGAAACTGATATTCGTTACATAGCAATCTGACGACGCTAGGGAGCGCCACCGCGACAGGCGGCATAAACTCTTCACACCCCCATGCCGAGCGCCATCCAGAGCGCGGCCAGGAAGTGCGCCGCGCCGGCGCGATCTCCGGCGCCAGCTGCGTCAAGACGTGCGGATCCGCCTTGGCGCACGCTTCGCTGACAGGACGAAACCAGCCGACGCCGCCATCCGCCTGGATCTCGGTCTCGCACCTGGCGAGCTCGGTGCGCACCTGGTCGGCGATGCCGTGGAATTGCTCGAGCGATGTCGGCAGCGCCAGCGCCGCGATCGTTCATGAAGCCGCCGAGCACGCCGGCGGTAGCCCCGCCCCAGCGGCCATTGAGCACGCCAGGCGAATAGCGCAGCGCCTTGGGACGGCGCTGCACGTCATACAGGATCGGATCGCCCCGCACGTCGGGGTCGAGCGGCTGCACGTTCGGCGGCGCGGCCGCCGGCGCCGGATGCTCCTCGAGTTCGTCAGCCGGCGCGCCGGTTCGGGATGCAGCACCAGCGGCGGCGCACGCCCGAACATCGGCGGCGGCGAATTCGGCTTGCAGCGGCCGTTGTCGAGAACTCAAAATGCATCGGATCCTTGCGCCCCGGAATACCAGCCGCCCCACATCGCGCCCTGGCGACATAATGCATCGACGACGAATTGCGGCATGTTGCCCTTGGCATACAGGCCGTTTTCCTCGGCGTTCAAATGATCCGCGCACCATGCGATGGTTGTAGGCGGCGGCATATTTCGAGATGCCGGCCCCATCGATCTTTTTCTGATCGTGCTGGCAACAGTCCCAGATCTCATTCAACGCCGCGAACAACGCCGGCGCCGCCTTGCGATGAAACATGATCGATTTGACGCGCCGGGCCCTCGTAGTACATCGCAAACGGCGGCACGACCGGAACCATCTGCGGCGCGATCTCGCTATTCCCGGGATCGCCATAGAAGGCGTTTCGCGCAGCCTGCGTGTCTTTGGGCCAATTTGCCACGGCAAATTCTCCATTGAAAATGGTTGAAATGACAGGCTGTTCTACCGGAGGTCGACACCATCACGGGTTGAGGTGGTACGGCGTTACTACGTCTAAAGCCGGGGCACCAATCCAAATGTCGCCAGTTATCGACCTGATCCGGTTCGCAGCCGCGATGATGGTTTGCCTCGGCCATGCCGAGAGTATGTACGGGGGCGGGCTAACATCGCCGCCGCCGCAATGGATGCAGCAAGCCGGCGTCAACGTCTTTTTTCTTCTTTCGGGCTATCTGATCTCACAGACGCTAAATCGTCGCTTAGATGATCCGACCTCTACCTTTCGAGACTACGCGATCGACAGATGGTCGCGCATCTATTCAGCGTTTTTGCCAGCACTGCTGCTCGTCGCAATGATCGACTGGCACGCCATTGATCTTGGGCGCGCGCACAGCGAAACGGTCGAGAGGTTCACGCTGAGAACATTCGCTGCAAATCTGTTCATGCTGCAGGCCCCGGACACCTCACTTCCATTTGGATCAGCAGCCCCGTTCTGGACCGTGGCCATTGAATTCTGGATCTACATGTTCGTCGGGCTTGTCGCGTTCTCACTTCGCGACGGATTCACCCCGTGGCGCATAAGCGCAATCGCGCTGTGGCGGCATCATTCCGGTCTCGTCCCTAACCGGAAACAACATGGTCCTGGTGCCATGGCTACTCGGCGCCTCGATCGCGCGAGCCGGGGTTCAAGGACCGAGTCCCCGCCCTTTTGAGCGCCGCGGTCGCAGCCGTCAGCATCTTCGCCCTCCACATACACCTTTCAACCGGCGGCGCCGTGTACACGTGGAAAGTCAACCTTCTGACGGCGGCCGCCTTCGCGGGGATCATATGGACATCCGAGCGCGTCCCCGGATTTGGTCCTTCGCGATGATATGCGGCAATCGCATGGGGCGCGAGTTGGTCCCACTCGCTCTATTTGATCCACCACTCGATCATGAGCGACTTCGCATCGGAGGTCACAGGCTCGCTTTACGCCTTACCGTGGATGGTGGCCTTTTCCGTCATGGCGTCGATCCTGTTCGCGATGATGACCGAGGTCCATCATCGCCGACTGGCGATCTGGCTAAAGCAGCAACTGCGACCGCGCGCACGGACCTCGCTAAAACCGGCTACATCCGCGCCAGACCACTGAAGGCGTTCTGGGCTGCAACATTGAAGTTGTTGGCATTGGTCCCGTCATCCTGCTCATTGGCAGAGAACACGTGCAAGCCTAACAATGGCGCCGCTATGTCGATTGACGCCGCGGACACCGACACGCGGTTATAGGAATTCCACACGCCGAGAAAGCCTGCGCTTCCGCCCGACGCTGAGTCGCCGAGCATCCAGTCGAGTTGCTGCGACGCATTGCTCGCGTATTTCCGACATAGGTTCCGCGCTGCGGCGCCGGGCCGTTGGTGATCGCGGCGTTGTTAGCAGAACGCCGCCGACCATGACCAGGGCGGTGCCGGCCGACTACACCGTGTCGCTGGTCCAGTCCGGACCGCGAGACAGAGCCCGGCAGCGCAAGCGTATCGACGCGTCGCGCATTGAACGGGTCTGAGATCACCAGCGGCCGTTTGGTGCCGATCCGCTCGGCGAAACGTGCGGCGGCGGCGATTGTACCGCAGCCGAACTCGATCGCCGTCGGGCGGAGGATTTCAATGGGCGTGAAGGCGTTGGTCATCGTGTTCGATCTCATGACTTGGATGCCGAAGCGCCTGCGGCCAGCCGCTCGGCATAGTCGATGGCCTCGATCAGGCTGTGCTCGTTGGCGATGCCCTTGCCGGCAATGTCGAAGGCGGTGCCGTGATCGACGGAGGTGCGGATGATCGGCAGGCCCAGCGTGATGTTGACGCCGGAGAGCTCCTGCCAGCGGCCGGTCGCGGGATCGACCTGGAAGCCGAGCAGCTTGACCGGGATGTGGCCCTGGTCGTGATACATCGCGACCGCAGCATCGTACTGGCCGGCGCGCAGCTTGACGAAGATGGTATCGCCAGGCACGGGGCCGACGACGTCGAGACCGTCGGCGACCGCCTTGGCGATCGTCGGCGCCGAGACGTCGATGTCCTGCCGGCCGAACAGACCGCCCTCGCCGGCATGCGGGTTGAGCGCAGCGATCGCGATCTTCGGCCGTTCGATGCCGAGCCGGCGCAGCGCGCCGTCGGTGAGGTCGATCACCATGCGCAGGCGCTCCGGCGTCAGGCGCTTCGGCACGTCCTCCAGCGCGACATGGGTCGAGACATGGCTGACGCGCATGTTGCCATGGGCCAGCAGCATTACCGAGCCGCGCACGCCGGTGAGATGTGCGAGCATCTCGGTATGTCCAGGAAAATGATAGCCGGCCTTGTTGAGCGCTTCCTTGTTCAGCGGCGCCGTGACGATGGCCGCGGTGCGGCCCGCCTGCGTCAGGCGCACGCCCTGCTCGATCGCCTTGTAGGCAAAGCGGCCGCCGTCGGCGCTGAGCACGCCGGGCCTGATCGGGTTGCCCTCGACGTCGGCCTGAAGAAAACAGAGATTGGGCCAGTCGGCGTTCTCGACACTGACTTCGGGAATGACGACATTGGCGCCGAGTGCCGCTCTCGCGCCCTCAAGCGCCGCGCCGCTGCCGATGATCAGCAGGCGCAGATCGCCTTTCGTGATCCGGTCCTTCAGCCCGACGCAAGCCTTGACGATGATCTCTGGCCCGATCCCGGCGGGATCACCCATGGTGATGGCAAGATGACTAGAGGTCATGTCGGGCTCCCCATATTGAGCAAATGATTGTCCCGGAGTAGATCGCGCCAGAGCTCGCTTGGTCCGAATGCACCGGATTTCGAGATCACGTCGACGCCGGCCCACCGGCCGCCCTGCAAGATCGAGCGCGGCAGTCCCGGCACGATACGTCCCGTGACCTGGAGCGCATGCGCGCCAAGGGCAACGCACGCCGCCTTCAGGGTCTCGCCGCCGGCAACGATCAGCGTGCCCGGAGGTTCGAGCGCCGCGATCAGTGCCGTCATTTCGCGCGCAATCCGCCGCGCCGCCTCTGGGCGGGCCAGGCCTTCGGCGAGAGCGAATTTGACCAGGGCCACGCCGTCATCGGCAAGCTTGCGCCGGACAGGCGCCGCGCTCTCGCCTTCGGCAAGTGCGATAGTTGCCGCGCCGCACGCGGCCAGCTGAGACGCAGTCGCGGCCTGATCCGAGCCGAATAGCCCCAGCACCGGCAACTTCAATTGGCCCGGCGCCTCGGCGCGATGGCTGCGGGCGAGCGCGCCTGCGAGCCCACCGCTTCCGCACCACAGCACAGGCCCTGGCATCCGCCGTCCCATCTCGACGATACGATCGAGGTCGATATCACTTTCGGCATCGAAAACCTGAACGCCACCCTGCGATAGGGTATCGGTCCCGCCCTGCCGCGCCTCGATGCCTTCCTGCCGCAGCTCGGTCAGGAGATTGTCGCCGACGCGATGCCACTCGCCTTGTAGCGTGCGCGCGAATTGCTGGCCGTCCACGGTGCGGCGCCCCTGATAGTCGAAGGCGGGCGCGACTACGCAAGACGCCCAATCGCCGCTGTGCAGGCAGGCGCCGAGCTCGGCCGCCCACGCGCCACGAAGCAGACTATCGAGCTTCTTGTAGGCGATCGTCGGCCCACGGAGCTGCGGCGCCAGTCGTCCAACGATCTCGACGCTCTCGGCTTTCGACCGCTCGCGGGTACCGCTATCGATCGCGAGGCTCCGACTGTTCGGCACTGCAGGCACAGGTGGCCAGGTGACGTCGAACGGCCCGCACAGACCGACGAACTCCGCCGCGGTGTCGAGTGCACCGGAGAGATCGTCGGCAAGCAGGCGGACGCTTGTCATCGTCGCGCGCCTCCGGCACTAAAGATCTTGCCCGAATTGATCAGTCCATTCGGGTCGAGCAAGCGCTTGATATCACGTATCAGCTCGATGTCGAAGGGATCAGTAACGCGAGCGAGGCGGCCGCAATTGGTGATGCCAATGCCGTGCTCGGCACTGATGGCTCCGCCCTGCGCGGCGGTCTCGTCGTCGACGATCTCGTTGATCTCCGCCACCAGCGCGGCCGTGGCAGCGCGATCTTGGCAACGCGCGCGGTCAATCAGGGCGATCACGTGGATGTTGCCGTCGCCGATATGGCCGTGCATCACGACGCGCGCATGCGGGACGGCGGCCTTGATCCGGGCTTCGACATTGGTCACGAAGACGTTGCCGCCGATCTGGCAGGAGCCCTCGGCACCCATACTGACGCGAGTGCTAGATGGCAATGCGGTCGAAGTCGGCAGCGATCCGGGTGTTCGGAAAAATCCCGGCTGCCTCCGCAAGGACCTCATCGTCGTCATAACGGCCCGACTGATGCGTGAGCACGAGCTGGCCGACGCCGGTTTCGGCCGCAAACGCAGCCGCATCGCGCGCAGTGAGGTGCCCATAGTCCCGCGCGGTCGATGCGTCGCGATCGAGGAACGTTGCCTCGATCACCAGCAGATCGGCGCCAGAAACGTATTTGGAGAGGTCTTCCGTCGTTTCGGTGTCGCCGATCACGATGAGCTTCCTGCCGCCGCTCGGCGGCCCCAGGACTCTTCCGGGTCGATGATTCGATCAGCGAGCACGACTGGTCGTCCCGCAGCCAATTCTCCCCGCATCGGCCCGTCTGGAACGCCCAGCTCAGCAAGGCGCTCCGGCCGAAGACGGCGGCGGGCGGGACTCTGGAAGGCGAAGCCAAAACTGTCGGTGTCGCGATGGCGAACCGGAAAGCAGTCGATGGTGAAGGCGCCCGCGTCGATGACCTGCCCTTCGCTCAGCGGCGCGAACTCCACCGCGATCGGCGCCCTGCCCGCGCCCCACAGACTTGCGAGCAGGCGGACGACGAGGTCGAGCGTGCGCTGCCCTGCATGAACGGTCATCAGGTCGGCGCTCTGCCGCAAGCCCAGGGTTGAAAAGAGACCGGGAATGCCGAGCACGTGATCGAGATGGGCATGCGTCAGCAGGATGCGGTCGAGCCGCCGAAAGCCAGCGCCAGCGCGCAGCAACTGGCGCTGCGCGCCCTCGCCGCAATCGACCAGAATGCGCTTGCCCGCCGCCTCGACCAGGAGCGCCGGATGGTTACGCTCCGCCGACGGAACGCTGGCCGAGGTTCCGAGAAATGTCATGGCGAACATGGTCTCACGTGTCCGGTTGTGGACGGTCTCACCGCCCCCAATGCCATGCGAGCAGCAGCGCGTACAAGCCCATCGACGCGGCATAGAGCGCGGCCAGGAGTGCGTATCCTGCGATCCGGCGTCCGATCCTCGCCTTCGGCGCGATCCACCAAGCGAGCGCCTTGAAGGCGGCGGGCACCAGCCACCAGCCGAGCAGCTGGGTACTGACGAGATTGCCGACGAACAGCGACAGCCAGACCGGCACGCCGTGGCTGTCGATCAACGGCGCGCTGATGAAGTAGCCCCAGAGGTAGACCACGGGATAGAGCACCAGAAGGACGATGAGATTGCTCTTCCAGATCAGGCCAGGCCCTTGCTCCGGCGCCTTGCCGGCCGGGAACCAGAAATTGAAGCCGTAGCTCGCCCGCTTCACGCTCATGCCGGCGTTGAAGCGCGCGCCTTCCCTCAGCAGCGACTGCCGTAACGACGAGTCCAGCCATGCATTGAGGTTGGCATCCGAGTCGAACGACAGGATGATGATCCATTCGTCGTGCAGGCCCGGAATCGGCCGCTCGATCTTGTGGCGCAAAAATCCCTTGAACTCGGCCTCCGCGGTCTGAATGCGCTGCTGCCATTTGAGGAACGCGTCCTCGAGTCCGTCCGGCACCTTGAACGAGATCACGGCAGAGACTGCGCTGTCGCGTTGCACGCCGGTGTCGGGCAGGATGTGGACATCCTCCGACCCGACGAAGAAGCGCTGCACCTCTGCGATGAGCCGCGCTCGCACATCGCTCTGAAGCCAGGCGCGCGCTGCCGCCGGGTTCGCGAAGCGCAGGATCGTGACCCAGTCGACATGCGCCGGCGGTTGCGGCGGCACCACCTCCTGGCTGAGGAAGCCGGGCCAGGCCTTGAGCACTTCACCGACCTCGCCGCTCCACCGCGCGAACGCGGCAAAGCCGTCGTCGGCAATGCGGCGCTGGATGACGAGGGCGACCGGCTGGCCCGCCGTATCAGGAGATGCGCTCATGAGCAGCCGTCCGCCTCAGCTCTTCTTGTAGAGACGCTTGCCCATCACCCAGGTCTGGTCGACGCAGCGATCGTCGCCGACCATCGTCACGGCGAAGAGCATGCTCGCAGCCTCGTCCATCGTGCGCGGCCCGCCGCCCTCGGCGATCAGCGACTGGTGCCAGGGCTGCGCGGCTTGCCCGCCGTTCGGATCGAGCGCGACGAAATCGGCCTCCTTGCCGGGCTCGAAATTGCCGAGCTTGTCGTCGATGTAGAGGCCTTCGGCACCGCCAAGCGTGATGGACCAGAAACCGCGGTACGGCGAGAGCTTGTTGCGCTCGGCTTCAGCGAGATCCTTGCGCGCCGGATCAATGCTGCCATCGAGCAGCGTGTTGTTGCACATGCCGACCTTGTAGGCATCGTCGAGCACGGAGATCATCGAGAAGCGGTTGCCGCCGCCGACATCGGTGCCGAACGACATCTTCACGCGATGCTCCGGATCGGTGGCGCGGCCAATGCGGAACAGACCGCTGCCGAGGAACAGGTTCGAGCACGGGCAGAACACCACCGCGGCACCCTTCTTCGACATGCGACGGAATTCGTTGTTCGAGAGATAGACGCCATGGCCCCCGGAGAATTTCGGACCGACGAGGTCGAACTTCTCGTACACGCCGAGATAATCCTGACAGTCCGGGTGCTCGACGAGCACGCCGCTGCATTCGGCCGGGTTCTCGGAGATGTGGGTGTTGACCCAGCAGTCCGGATGCTCATGCTTGAGGCGCTGACACGCTTTCAGCAGCTCCGGCGAGGCACCGAAGGCGAAGCGCGGGGTGATGGCATAGAGGTTGCGGCCCTTGTTGTGGTACTGCGCGATCAGCCGCTTGCTGTCGTGATAGAAGTTCTCGGGCGTGTCGACATAGTCAGCCGGCGCATTGCGATCGATGCCGGTGAGGCCCGCGATCACACGCATGTTGCGGCGGGCTGCCTCCTCGAACAGCTCCTCGGTCGACACTGGCGACGAGCTCGTGAACGCCTGGCACGTCGTGGTGCCTGAGGCCAGCAGCGCGTCGAGGAAGCGCTTCACGCCCTCGCGGGCATAGCTGCGGTCCTTGTATTTGAGCTCTTCCGGATAGATCCACATCTGCAGCCACGGCAGCAGCTGCTCGCCATAGGCGCCGAGCACCCGGGTCTGCGGCAGATGAATGTGGCCGTCGATGAAGCCCGGGACGATGATGCGGTCCTTGATATGGGTGATCTGCACGCTCGGATGCGCGGCGGCAATCTTGTCATACGGGCCGAACGCCTTGATGACGCCGTCGGTGACGACCATGAGGCCGTCCTGGTGAAAGCGCGCGGCGGCCTGCTCGTTGCCGATGTGCTTCCAGGGGTCGTCGACGAAGTCGAAGAATGTGCCGCGAATACCGACGGAGCTCATGATTTGGTCCTTCCTCTAAGTCTGTGTGGCGTGACGCGCCGAGGGCAGCGCGATTGCAGGCAGCGTGGCCCTCGCCGCTCACCGCGAAATGGCAGGGCGCGCTGATGAGGCCGCCGAACAGGCCGTGGCTGCGCTCGTCCTTGGAATTTGGCTGAACGGCACGACGCACTGCAGAATCGGCACGACCCTTCCGTTCGCGCGCCCGGCGTCGGAAGCAGGTGCAGTCATGGCTCACGCCCCTCGGTCTCCACCGGCCGCGTCTTTCGTGCCCGCAACGAGAGGCGACGATACAGGTTGCGGATCTTGACGCACGGAGCGTGCCAGAACTGTGTGTAAAAACCCTTAGGAGTTATCGTATCCATGCGGAGACTTGACCGCTGATGCCGTGGGTCGAGGGCGCAAAACAAAAAACGCGAAAACAACCCCATGCACAGTACAAATCATTGATGAATTTCAGGCCGAAGCGTTCCAGCCAGGCCATTTGACTCGTCGGGCAAAACAGGCGCAGACTTGCATGATCGCCGATCGTGAATCCGACATCGCGCGACGCCGTTAACGTTTCGGAAGGCATCGCGGCTTCGAACGCGCGCGCTTCGACGTCAGGCCAATTGTCGAAGGCGCGAGGCAGTGCATCCGCGCTCGATCTCGGTTTGCGCAACGCCACGCTTGTCCGGCAGATGGATTGAGTCCGGCAGGCGTCGGCAATCGAGGTTAGAGATGACTCTCCGCAGAGCTGACGGTGTGTGGCTCAATGAACCGGAACGATGGACGGCTGAGGGCGATAGCCTAAAGATCATCACTGACAAAGGCACCGACTTCTGGCGCGAAACCCACTACGGCTTTAATCGCGACAGCGGGCATTTCCTGGGCTTCCCGACCGGCGAAGCATTCACGGCCAGTTTACGCGTTCAGGGCGATTTCCAGGCGCTCTACGATCAGGCGGGCATCATGGTGCGCGTCGATGCGGAGCATTGGGTCAAGGCCGGGATCGAACTCTCGGACGGCCGCGCGATGCTCGCGAGCGTGTTAACCAACGAGCGATCGGACTGGGCCACGGCATCCTATGAGCATGATGCTGGCGATGTCTGGGTGCGCGCGACCGTCGCCAACGGCGTCCTTCGTTTGCAAGTTTCGGCCGACGGCAAGTACTGGCCCCTCATGCGGCTAGCACCGTTTCCGGCGGCGAGCTCTTATCTTGTGGGGCCGATGGCCTGCACACCGGAACGGGCGGGGCTAGAAGTCGTATTCTCGAGGTTTCATCTGACACCGCCGCTTGGAAAGGACCTACACGACCTGAGCTAATTGGCCGTTCTGCGATCTCAGATCGACGTTCACCACAAAGCCCTCCCGCTCGCCTCTACTCTCGCTCCGACTGCGCCTCGACCGCCTGTACGGCGACACTTGCCACCTGCCGCAGCGCCTCGCGCTCCGCGCCCGAGGACGCCATCACGCCCATGCCGACCGCGACGGCGGAGACGTAGCGCGCGAGCGCGGCGGGATCGGCGCTTTCCTTCAGATCACCTTCGGCTTTGGCCCGAACAAAACGGTCGTGGAGCTGGTCTTCGTTCTGGGCGCGGCGGGCGGCGAGCTCGAACGGGACGTTCTCGGAGCCCGTACCGCAGGCGATGCCGCCTTGCACCAGTAGGCAGCCGGGCGGATTCGCCGGATCGGTCTGCTTGTCGGCGATGCCCATCAGCATCCGCTCGGCGACGGCGCGGGCGGTGGGTGCCGCGACCACCTCGTCCATCCAGACGGCGCGCAATTTGGTGTAGCGGTCGAGCGCGGCCTTCAGCAGGCCTTCCTTGTTGCCGAAGCAGGCGTAGAGACTCGGCGGATTGATGCCCATGGCCTCGGTGAGCTGGGCAATGGTCGCGCCCTCATAGCCATGGCGCCAAAACACTTCCATCGCCTGATCCAACGCCATCTCGGCGTCGAACTCGCGGGGGCGTCCCATGCCCATGTGCCTGTCTCCTCGGAATGGCGTCCTGTAGCGGCCTAACGCCTGATCGTATCTATTTGTTCTGGCTTTCTTTTCTTGTGTCTTCCAATCGTCGCGGTATCGACGTACAATTTTCTTCGTGAATGAAACATAAGTATCTTGCACTGCGGCATCCAGCTCCACATCTGTAGTGAACACTACATATCTGGAGCGCGCAAATGCATCCCTCCCAAAATACCGCCCGCGCCGGCCGTTTCCGCCGCCTCCTCGGTGGAGTCGCCATCGTAGGCGCCCTCGCCGTCGCCGGCTCGATCGCGACCGGCCGCTACTTTCACGCGGCGCAAGCGACCGCACCCGCGGCCGCGGCCGCGGCCGAACAAGCCGTTCCCGTCACCGTCGCGATGATCGAGCCGCGGCAGACTGTGCTGTGGGACGATTTCTCCGGCCGGCTGGAGGCCATCCACCGTGTCGAGCTGCGCCCCCGCGTCGCGGGGGCGATCCTGTCGACCAATTTCACGGAAGGTGCGTTGGTGAAGGCCGGCGACGTGCTGTTCAAGATTGATCCGGCGCCTTACGCGGCAGAGGTCGACAAGGCCAACGCCCAGCTCGAAGCCGCCAAGGCGCGCGTTGTCTTCATCCAGAGCGAGCTCGAGCGCGGCGCGCAGCTGGTCGGCAACGCCGTGGTGACGCGGCGCGACTACGACCAGCGCGAGAATGCCAGTCGTGAAGCGATCGCCAACGTGAAGGCGGCCGAGGCAACGCTGCAGACCGCAAAGCTCAATCTCGGCTACACCGAGGTGCGCGCGCCTGTGGACGGCCGCGTCGGCAAGATCGAGGTCACGGTCGGCAATCTTGTCGCCGCCGGCACCGCCTCTCCCGTGCTGACCTCGCTGGTCTCGGTCAATCCCATCTACGCCTCGTTCGACGCGGACGAAGAGGTGGTGCTGCGCGCGCTGAATTCCATTGCAGACGGCTCCGGCCAACGCGGCAAGCTCGACCAGATCCCGGTGGAGATGACGACCTCCGGCGGCCTTTCGGCGAAGGGCCACATCCAGCTGATCGACAACCAGGTCAACGGTCAGAGCGGCACCATCCGGGTCCGCGCGGTTTTCCCCAACGAGGACGGCCGTCTCATCCCCGGCCAGTTTGCCCGGGTGCGCATGGGGCAACCGAAGCAGCAGACGCTGGTTATGATCGACGAGCGCGCGATCGGCACCGACCAGGACAAGAAGTTCGTGATGGCGGTCGGTGATGACAGCCGCGCGGTCTACCGGCCGGTCACGCTCGGCGGCGCCGTCGATGGGCTGCGCGTCGTCACCTCGGGCCTGAAGTCCGGCGACCGCGTCGTGGTCAATGGCTTGCAGCGCGTGCGTCCCGGCGCCCTGCTCAAGACGGAGGTGGCGACGATGGGCGCGCGAGGGCCGCAGCAGGCATCCAACCACAGCAACCAGGACGTGGTGCAACGCTAATACTTTCCGTCATCCCGGGGCGCGCGTAGCGCGAACCCGGGATCCAGCAGTTACGAACTCCGACCACTTCACCTCTGGATTCCGGGTTCGCTGGCTTCGCCCGCGCCCCGGAATGACGGCTGAGCTATGTGGATACGACCAAGACATTGCCCAGGGGCAAAGCCATGAATCTCTCGAAATTCTTCATCGATCGTCCTATTTTTGCCGGCGTATTGTCGGTCCTGATCTTCCTTGCCGGCCTGATCTCGCTGTTCGCGATGCCGATCTCGGAATATCCCGATGTCGTGCCCCCTTCCGTCGTGGTGCGCGCAACCTATCCCGGCGCCAACCCCAAGGTGATCGCGGAGACGGTGGCGACGCCGATCGAGGAGCAGATCAATGGCGTCGAGAACATGCTCTACATGTCGAGCCAGGCGACCACTGACGGCGCGATGACGCTGACGGTGACGTTCCGCCTCGGCACCGACCCCGACAAGGCGACCCAGTTGGTGCAGAACCGCGTGCAGCAGGCCGAACCGCGCCTGCCCGCCGTCGTGCGCCAGCTCGGCATCATCACCAAGAAGTCGTCGCCCGATCTCACCATGGTCGTGCACCTGTTGTCGCCGAACGGCCGTTACGACATGACGTATTTGCGCAATTACGCGGTGCTCAACGTCAAGGACCGGCTTGCGCGGATTGACGGCGTTGGCGACGTGCAGCTCTATGGTGCCGGCGATTATTCGATGCGGGTCTGGGTCGATCCGCAGAAGGCCGCCGAGCATGGCCTGACTGCGAGCGACATCGTGAGGGCGATCCAGGCGCAGAACGTCGAGGCCGCGGCCGGCGTCGTCGGCTCCTCCCCGAACGTCAAGGGCATCGATCTCCAGCTCTCCGTCAATGCCGAAGGGCGGCTCGCGAACGAAGAGCAGTTCGGCGACATCGTGGTCAAGACTGGCGCGCGTGGTGAAGTGGTGCGCTTACGCGACGTCGCTCGCATCGAGCTTGGCGCGTCCGAATACGGCCTGCGCTCCCTGCTCGACAACAAGCAGGCGGTCGCGATCCCGATCTTCCAGGCGCCGGGCTCCAACGCGCTTGAGATCTCCGATCACGTCCGCGCCACCATGGCCGAGATCAAGAAGAACATGCCCGAGGGCGTGTCCTATCAGATCGTCTACGACCCGACCCAGTTCGTGCGCTCGTCGATCGAGGCCGTCATCCACACGCTGCTGGAGGCCATTGCGCTGGTGGTGCTGGTCGTGATCCTGTTCCTCCAGACTTGGCGCGCCTCGATCATCCCGCTTCTGGCCGTGCCGGTGTCGATCGTCGGCACCTTCGCAGTGATGCACGTGTTCGGCTTCTCCATCAACGCGCTCAGCCTGTTTGGCCTGGTGCTCGCGATCGGCATCGTCGTCGACGACGCCATCGTCGTGGTCGAGAACGTCGAGCGCAATATCGAGGCCGGGCTGTCGCCGCGCGATGCCACCTATCAGGCGATGCGTGAGGTCTCCGGCCCGATCATCGCGATCGCGCTGGTGTTGGTCGCGGTGTTCGTGCCGCTCGCCTTCATCTCCGGCCTGACCGGGCAGTTCTACAAGCAGTTCGCGTTGACGATCGCGATCTCGACCGTGATCTCCGCGGTCAACTCGCTGACACTGTCCCCGGCCTTATCGGCGCTGCTGCTGAAAGGCCATAACGAACCGAAAGACAAGCTGACGCTAATCCTCGAAAAGACGCTCGGCTGGTTCTTCCGCGGCTTCAACAAGGCTTTTACGCGCTCCTCGGAGAATTACAGCGGCAGCGTCACCAGAGTGATCTCGGGCAAGGCCGCGGTGATGGGCCTCTACGTGGTCCTGGTCGGCCTCACCGCCCTCTTGTTTCAGCAGGTGCCGAGCGGCTTCGTGCCGGGCCAGGACAAGCAATATCTGGTCGGCTTCGCCCGCCTGCCCGATGGCGCCACCCTCGACCGCACCGAAGAGGTGATCCGCAAGATGAGTGACATCGCGCTGACCCAGCCCGGTGTCGAGAGCTCGGTCGCCTTCCCGGGCCTGTCGATCTCCGGCTTCACCAACTCCTCCAACGCCGGCATCGTGTTCTCGACCCTCAAGCCGTTCGACGAGCGCAAGGACCCTTCGCTCAGCGGCGCCGCCATCGCGGCCGAGCTGAACAAGAAATATGCGGGGATTCAGGAAGCCTTTATCGCCATGTTCCCGCCGCCGCCGGTCAATGGTCTCGGCACCATCGGCGGCTTCAAGCTCCAGATCGAGGACCGTGCCGGTCTCGGCTATGAGGCGCTGAACGAGGCGACCAAGGCGTTCATGGCGGCGATGCAGAAGGCCCCGGAGATCGCCGGCGTGTTCTCGAGCTTCCAGGTCAACGTGCCCCAGCTGTTCGCCGACATCGACCGCACCAAGGCGCTCCAATTGGGCGTGCCCGTGACGGAGGTGTTCAACACGCTTCAGATTTACCTCGGTTCCTACTACGTCAACGACTTCAACAAGTTCGGCCGCACTTATTCCGTCCGCGTGCAGGCTGACGCGCCGTTCCGCGCTCGCGCCGACGACATCAGGCAGTTGAAGGTGCGCTCGTCCTCGGGCGACATGGTGCCGTTGTCGGCGCTGCTCACGATCCGCCAGAGCGCGGGGCCGGAGCGCGCGATCCGCTACAACGGCTTCCTGTCCTCCGACATCAATGCGGCCGCCGCTCCCGGCTTCTCCTCCGGCCAGGCGCAGGAGGCGGCGACGAGGATCGCCGCGGAGGTGCTGCCGCCGGGCTTTGCCTTCGAATGGACCGATCTGACTTATCAGGAGTTCATCGCCGGCAATTCCGGCATCTGGGTGTTTCCGCTGGCCATCCTGCTGGTGTTCCTGGTGCTGGCCGCACTCTATGAGAGCCTGACCTTGCCGCTCTCGATCATCATGATCGTGCCGATGGGCCTGCTGGCCGCGATGTTCGGGGTCTGGGTTTCGAAGGGCGACAACAACGTCTTCACCCAGATCGGCCTGATCGTCCTCGTGGGACTCTCGGCCAAGAACGCGATCCTGATCGTCGAATTCGCGCGCGAGCTCGAGTTCGCAGGCCGCACGCCGATCCGCGCCGCGATCGAAGCGAGCCGGCTACGGCTGCGCCCGATCCTGATGACGTCGATGGCGTTCATCATGGGCGTGCTGCCGCTGGTGCTCTCCACCGGCGCGGGCTCGGAGATGCGGCGCGCCATGGGCGTTGCCGTGTTCTCCGGCATGATCGGCGTCACCGTGTTCGGCCTGTTCTTGACGCCGGTGTTCTATGTGCTGCTGCGCACCGTCACCGGCATGAAGCCGCTGACGCATCACGGCAGCGACACCAGCGCGGCGCCGGTTCAGGGTTTAGGGCACTAGATCAACGAAATCCTGATACCAGCAACAGAACGAGCACGGTCTTGCGAAAGACCGTCTCGTTGACGCGGTGGACGCGATCCCTCGAACCAAGCCGGCAGGCTGATCGCGAAATCGACGAAGACCTTCCCCGGGGCCGAGGTGACCACCTTGCCGGCCGCCCGCAAGCATCTCCGGCGCGGCGTGGGTCAATGGTGACGCCGGCGACCTCAGCTCCGCCGCGGCACGATCGCGATCGGGGTGAAGGTGTAAACCTCCTCATCGTTCTGATTGAACATCGTCCACTTCACCAACGCGATGCCCTGCGGCTTCGACTTCGAAGGCGTCAGGCTCATGACCTCCCCGATCAGATGGAGGCGGTCGTTGGGCCGCACCGGCATCGTCCAGCGCAGGCCATCGACGCCCGCGCCGATGAGCGGATGCGGGCCAAAGGGTCGGGTCTGGATCGCAAGATTCATGGCAATTGCGGCGGTGTGCCATCCCGAGGCAGCGAGCCCCCTGAACAGGGTCTCCTTGGCGGCCTCGTGGTCGAGATGCATCGGCTGCGGATCAAATTCGGCAGCGAACCGCTTGATGTCGGCCTCGGTGACCTCGACCTCGGGGGATCTGAACCGCATTCCGACGGAGAGATCGTCGAACCATTCGACCTGCGCCATGATTTTGCCTCGCAATCCGATGCACCGCCTGCGAAGTCGCGGCCCAAAGGCTTGAGCAATAGCGGGACCGCAGCGCACAAACCGGCCCCGGGGTTCCGGCGAAACCCCTTTCCCGATGCGACGAAACACGCCTGAAACAGATGGCCGGTTAAGTGGTTGTCAAAATAAATACAGGGACGGCCACCATGCAATTCCTCTTCGACCTGATCTACGAATATTCATGCTGCCAGAATCTCGTCGCCCAGCCGCTGGGGGAGGACGTGCTATGATCGAGCTGATCTCTGCCCTGCTTGCCCTTTGCAGTGTTGGCGTCTTTGCTGCGCATGCGCTGGATGCCTACCGCACCACGCACTCCTGACCAACGTCGTCAAGCTTACTTCACCTCGCCGCGTTGGGGCGAGGTGAGCATCAGGCGCATCCATGTCCTTCCGGCGCTAGAATGGGCGCCGGTAGAAGTGCTCCGAATGCGTTGCCGGCGGAAACCGATTGGCGAGCGCAAGCGCTCCCCTTTCGTCGGTCTCAAGGGCGATCTTCTGCGCCAGCATCACGTCGCCGGGGACGAGGAAGCCTGACGGAACGAAGCACCATCCCATGGTCGCTCGGCCTTCACCGTCGATTTCGTGGACGTTGGCGGCAGTGCCGTAATGAATGCGATAGATCTTGCCGGTGTCGCAGCCGACGACGTCGAAATACCGGTGCTCCTCGAATTGCGCCCGTTGTGCGGGCGACAGCCATTCGGAGAGCAGCCGGCGGCCACGGGCATCCGGCGTGTTCTCGCCGAAGAAGCGCCGATAGAGTTCACGCAGCGCATGCAGACGCGCACGCGCCGGCGCGCGGAGCCAAACTGCCGCAATCATGAGCAGCTCAGATCAACCGCCAACCAGGCGCGGATAGAATAGCGTTTCTTCCGCGGTCGGGTCGAACGATCTGATTCGGGTGACCTCGCCGGGCCCGGTTCGCAGCGCCGCAGTGAAGCCGGCTCCGGTCAGCTCCCGAAAGCGCCGTTCGGCTCGCGCCAGCGCTTCGGCATTGCCAGGATCAAACTCGTGGCGTGTATCGCCGGTCTGGTCCATCACGATCTGGGTTGCCATATTGAGTCTCCTCATGCCCACCCCTGAACCTGATCAAAGCAAACCTCGTGCCCTCAGTTCCTGATGGCAACAACTTTCTCGCATCGACGCATCACGCCTTGCTGAACGGCTTAGCGCAATGCTGCCGCCCCTCCTCCCTCATCGATCTGCCGGCCCATCAGCGCGATCGCTTTCTGATAGACGCCGGCAGCATTCCAGGCTTGGATGGCGGCGAAGTTCGGCTCGCCCGGCTGGTAACGGGCTCCTGCGCGCCAACCATGGGCTTTGAGGAAATTCGCCGTCGAATTCAGTGCGTTGGCAGCCACCTCTAGATTGCCGGTGCCATAGGCCAGGATGTTCTTGGGCATGAACTGGGTCTGGCCGACCTCGCCATGCATGGAGCCCCGGGTCGATCCCGAGAGCGTGCCGCGGTCGATCAGCTTCAAGGCGGCATAGAGCTGATCGGTGAAGAATTCGGGACGGCGGCAGTCATAGGCGAGGGTCGCGATCGACGACAGCATGTTCTGGTTGCCGCGCTGGCTGCCGAAACCGGTCTCCATGCCCCATATCGCGATCAGCGGCCCGGGCGGCACCCCGTAGCGCTGCTGGATCGAGGCGAACAAGGCGGCCTGCGACTGCTTGAGCTGCCTGCCTTTGGCAACGATGGCGGCGGCGCCGCGCTTGGCAAGGAACTGGTCGAGCGTCAGGGAAAAACTGCGCTGGCCGCGATCGGCCGCGATGGTGGCGCTGGCATAATTGGTCTGCATTAAGGCCGAAAGCGCGGTGGGGCCGATGCCTTTGCCCTGCGCCTCCTGACTGAACTCGCGCTTCCAGGCCTCGAAGCCCGCCGGCGAGCTGCCGCATTGCGCGGCCTTGACCGCAGGTGCCAGGCAACCAAGCAGCACCATCGCGCCAAAAGCCGCCCCCGCAACAGCCCTGCCCCTGATCATATCCGCTATCTCCCGTCCTGTACCGATCTGCGGCGCAATCTTACCCACTCGGAGGCGCCGACTCCATGGCGCGATCATAGGACAAGTCCAGCCCGGCCAGATTACCCTCCTTCCGCCATGTGTCGAGCAGCCGCAGGAATGCCATCGGCCCGCGCCAATATTGGCTGTTTCTTGCCGCGATCGGATCGAACACGCCTTCATTGTTGTAGTAGCCGGGCGTGCATTCGGCGAGATAGGTCTGCCGGCCGAGCGCAGCCTTGACGACTTCGTCGACCCAGGCCTTCTCGGCGGCGAGCGTCGGCTCCAGGGTTCGCGCTTTGCGCCTGCGCACTTCTGCGATCACATAGGCAATGTGCTGCGACTGCTCGTCGATGATGTGCGGAAAATTGGCGCTCTGACCGGCCTGCACCGTGACGATCAGGAAACAATTCGGGAAGCCGCGGCTATAGAAGCCGTGCAGCGTCTTGACGCCGTCGCGCCAGCGCTCGGACAGGCTGACGCCATCGCGGCCATAGACCTCAAAACCCATGCGGCGGGCGTAATCAGTGCCGACTTCGAAGCCGCTGGCATAGATCAGGCAATCGAGCTCATAGGCCTTACCGTCGACCACGACCGCATTCTCGGTGATGCACTCGACGCCCTGCCCTTTGGTGTCGACGAGATGCACGTTGGGACGATTGAAGGTGTCGAGATATTCGTCGTGGAAGCACGGCCGCTTGCAGAACGCCTTGTACCAGGGTTTGAGCGCCGCCGCGGCCGCCTCATCCTGCACGATCGTATCGACGCGGGCGCGGATCTCCTCCATCTTGCGGTAGTCGGCCTGCTCGATCACCCTGAGTGCCTCTTCCAGCGAGGTCACCGGCTGGGGCTGGCGGCGCGGCGCCAGCAGGATCTCGCCGAGCAGCCCGGTCCAACCATCCTGCACCAGATCCCGCTCGACCGGTTCGCCGGAGATGACCGCGGTGAAATTGTCCATGCGCTCGCGCTGCCAACCGGGCTTGAGGCTTTGCGCCCAGGCTTGATCCGTCGGACGGTCATCGCGAACGCCGATCGCGGACGGTGTGCGCTGGAAAACGTAAAGCGCCTTTGCCGAGCGCCCGAGATGCGGCACGCATTGCACGGCGGTTGCGCCGGTGCCGATGATCCCGACGCGCTTGTCGGCAAGGCCGGTGAGATCGCCCTCTGCAGTGCCGCCAGTATACGCGTAGTCCCAGCGGCTGGTGTGAAAGCTGTGGCCTTTGAACGTCTCGATGCCGGGAATGCCGGGCAGCTTCGGCCGGCTCAGCGGACCGCCGGCGAGAATGACGAAGCGCGCGCAGATGCGATCGCCACGATCAGTCTCGACCAACCAGCGCGCCTCCTGCTCCTGCCATTCCATCCGTGAGATGATCGTCTGAAACAGCGCACGCGCGTAGAGATCAAAATGACGACCGATACGGCGGGAGTGCTCGTAGATCTCCGGAGCGCGCGCGTATTTGCGCACCGGCATGTAGCCGGTCTCCTCCAGGAGCGGCAGGTAGATGTAGCTTTCGGTATCGCAAGCAGCTCCGGGGTAGCGATTCCAGTACCAGGTGCCGCCGAAATCGGCGGCCTTTTCCACGATCCGGAAATCGTCAACGCCGGCCTCGCGAAGGCGCGCACCGCACAAGAGGCCGCCGAAGCCGCCACCGACGACGAGAACTTCGGTCGCTTCGCTGACAGGTGCGCGTGCGAGGCAGGGATCGGCCCAGGGATCGTCGAGATAGCGAGCGAAATCGCCGGTCACCTCGACATATTGTGCCTTGCCTTCGCTGCGCAAACGACGGTCGCGCTCGTCGCGATAGCGCGCACGGAGGGCGGAGATATCGACGCTAGATTCCTCCGCTGCACCGGTCTTGTGTTTTTCCGCTGACATTCGTCTCCTCCACGGCAAACACCACTTCGCCGGCCGTTCGCTTGAAGTTAGCCCTGAAAAAGTGCGGCATGCAATCACGCGCGTTCTTTTCTGCGTGAACGTCGCGCGGCGTTCCGTTAACCTCGCGCGCAATCACACGCGTAGGCCATGCAACGACGTGGCTGTGGAGGAGGAGACCATGCAGGGGTTGATGATGGACATGCCGCTCCTGATCAGCGGCCTGATCCAGTATGCCGCCGACTACCACGGCGAGGCCGAGATCGTCGCGCGCGAGATCGAAGGCGACATCCATCGTTACACCTATGCTGATGCCCATCCGCGCATCAAGCGCATGGCACTGGGCTTGAAGCGGCTCGGCATGAAGAAGGGCGACCGCGTCGGCACGCTGGCCTGGAACACGCACCGCCATTTCGAGATGTTCTATGCCGCGCCGGGCATGGGCTATGTGCTGCACACCGTCAACCCACGGCTGTTTCCGGAACAGCTCGTCTACATCATCAATCACGCCGAAGACCGCCTGCTGTTCATCGACCGTGCCACGCTGCCGATCGTCGAGGCGATCGCGCCGCAACTCTCGACGATCGAGGCCTACGTCGTGATGTCCTCGCGCGAACGGATGCCGGAGACGAAGCTGCCGAACCTCAATTGCTATGAAGAGCTTCTGGACAAGGAAAACGAAGCCGGCTTCGCCTGGCCCGAGTTCGACGAAAAGTCCGCCTCCACCATCTGCTACACGTCGGGCACGACCGGCAATCCCAAAGGCGTGATCTATTCGCACCGCGCCGCGATCTTGCAGACCATGACCTGCTGCAGTTTCGACTTTCTGCCGGGCCATGTCGAAGGCGTGCGCGAGGTGATGATGCCGATGGCGCCGCTGTTTCACGGCAATGGCTGGAACATGCCGTTCACCGCGCCCTATACCGGCTCCAAGCTGGTGCTGCCCGGCCGCAACTACGAGCCCGACAAGCTCTATGAGTTGCTCGAAGGCGAGAAAGTGACGCTGTCGGCCGGCGTGCCGAGCTTCTGGCTAATCCTGCTCGACTGGCTCGGGCGCACCGGCAACAAATTCTCGGCGCTGCGCGCAACGTTGTCGTCGGGTTCGGCGCCGCCGCGCGCGATGGTCGAGAAGCTCAAGCACGACTACAATATCGACTACGTTCAGGCCTGGGGCATGACCGAGGCCCTGGGCTGCTCGATGCCGGGCCTGCGGCCGGGCTCGGAGCACCTCAGCGAGAAGGAGAAGTTCGACCGGCGCCAGGTGTCCGGCCGCGCCTGCTTCGGCACCGCCTTGCGCATCGTCGATGATGCCGGAAATGAATTGCCGCGCGACGGCAAGACCGTCGGCCATCTGCGCGCCCGCGGCCCCTGGGTCGCCTCCGGCTACATGAAGCTCGACGAAGGCCTCGACCGCGACGGCTGGCTGATCACCGGCGACATGGCGGTGATCGACAGTCAAGGCCATGTCACGTTGACCGATCGCTCCAAGGACGTGATCAAGTCCGGCGGCGAATGGATCTCCTCAATCCAGCTCGAGGACGTCGCCTTGTCTCATCCCGATGTGCTTCAGGCCGCCGTGGTCGCGATATCGCACGAGAAGTGGCAGGAGCGCCCCCTGCTCCTCGTCGTTCGCAAGAAGGGCGCGAACGTCGACGGCAAGGCCCTGCTCGACCACATGCGCCCGAAGATTGCGAGCTGGTGGCTGCCGGACGCAGTCGAATTTTTGGACGAATTCCCGATGACCGGCACCGGCAAGGTGCTCAAATCCGCGCTGCGCGAAAAGTTCAGGGAATACCGCGTCGCTTGAAGCGCGATCAGGCCTGGGTTCGTTCCGTGCGCGGCCTTCACCTTTTGGTCAATCCTCGGACGATATATCGGGGTGTCGCTCGGCGGGCTGCCGGGCGTCACGGAGGCGAAATACCTGATTGCAGGACGACATCGCCTCGGTCGCGTTCTGGTACCAGACGTTGCCGACCGCGTCTTTCCCGAAGCTTCCGGGGCCCGATTAGCTGGAAATCGGCTGATCCAGCCGATGTCCACCGATCAAGGAGACGAAAGATGCTCCACCCGATGTCGCCAAAAGTCGTCGAGCTCAAGCGCAAGCTCGAGAGCTTCATGGACCGGCACATCTACCGAATGAGGAGCGCTTCTATCGCGAGGCCGAAGAACTTGGACCGTGGAAGGTCTATCCCGTCGTCGAGGAGCTGAAGCCGCCGGCGCGCACCGAGGGCCTAAGCATGGGGATCGCAGTCTAATCGACGCTTGACGGTTCCTGGATGGATGCAGATGCGCGCTGCTTCGAAATTCCTTCGAGTATCGCTCCGAAGATTATGATCGGCAGATAGAACGCAAGCATGATCGTATTCCTCCTGCTGTGACAACCTTGACCTGCAGGTCAAGTTCCTCGAATTGACACTGGTCGCTTGCAGAGCTAGCGACCCGAACCGCCGCGAATTTCAGGAACGCATCGCATCAATCGCATGAGCGATCAGAACGACTGCGCTCGCGGCAATGAGAAACGCAAACAACCAACTCACGTCCGCCTCCAATCCCGGAAGTGAACGCGCTCATCCATGCACAGTCAAAAGCCATCGGCCTGGAACCGCTATTCAGCGGCTCGCTGATGCCTCGCAGCAACAAGTGCATCCGCTGTCGGCCCTATCGGCAGAATGCCAAAAGGAGCAACGTGCCGACGACGCAGGCTGCTAGGACTAAAAACCAAACGCCCATACAGCTTCTCCGACTCACATACGCCAATCAGGATTAGCCCTACGATTTGGCATTGAAACGCTTGTTGCTGGTTTTCCCCAAGCCAAGCGTGATCCATCTGCTCGCTGCGTTAGTCCAATACCTCCACCGTCGCGGAACGTCGCGAATATCAGCGCTCGCTGGCGAGCGGCGCGCTGATCCTCAGCCCGGCGCACTGTCTTCACCTCTCCTTACAGGAGAGGCGAAAGCCGCCCTCGCCTCAGTTCACCACGTAAACATCAGGATCGGCGCTCGAGCTCGGCTTGTTGAAGGCGTTGCGCAAGGCCGGTGACATCGGAACGTTGTAGTTGAGTCCGTTCGGTGGCGTTGGCGATTGCAGCCATTTCTTGTAGAGCACCTCGATCTCGGGGCTTGCATAAAGCTCCGCGGTGGCGCGATCGGCGAGTGCCTTGAACGGCGCATCCTCCCGCCGCAGCATGATGCCGTAAGGCTCCGGTTTCGAGAACGCCTCCTCGCTGATCATGTAGAGCTGCGGCTCCTTCGACCGCGCGATCGCAACCGCGAGCTGGACGTCATCGAGTGCGTAGGCCTGGGCGCGGTCAGTCTCCAGCAGCAGGAAGGCCTCGGCCTGGTCCTTCGCCGGCATCACGTTGATGCCGAGATTGCGCTCGGTATTGACCTTGGCGAGCTGCGTCAGGTTGACCGATCCGGCCACTGCGGTGACGGCCTTGCCCTTCAGATCGTCGATCGTGTTGATCTTCGCGGCCTTCTTCGCCGCGAACCGCGTTGCGCTGAGGAAATGCGTGTTGGTGAAGGCGACCTGTTTCTGGCGATCGGCATTGTTGGTGGTCGCCGAACAATGCAGATCGAGCGTGCCGTTGACCATCAGCGGAATCCGATTCGACGACGTCACCGCGAGAGTGTCGACGGCGATGTCGGGCATGCCGAGCTGCCGTTTCGCGGCGTCGACGATCCTGAGACAGATATCCATGGCAAAGCCGACCGGCTTCTGGTTGCCGTCGAGATAGCTGAACGGGACCGAGGCCTCCTGATAGCCCAGCGTGATCTTCTTCGTCTCCTTGATCTTCTGGAGCGTGCCCGACAGGTCTTCGGCTGAAGCTGCGGCTGCAACACATGTGACGGCCAGGAGAATAGTCGGTAGACGCATCGGGGGCTCCTCAAGGGATCATCAACTGCGCCGGCGCGCAATCATACAAGGTGATAGCCCAGAGCTGGAACGATCACCAGATCGGGTGCCGCCTACCAGCTATCGCGCTTTTCGATGTACCGCAGCGCCAGGGAGGCGTCATGCCCCTCTATCCGCAGGTGAGCTGCTGCTCGAACCAGCCGGACAGTCGCTCCGACAACGGCAGCCACGTCCGCTGGAAGTTCGCGAACTTTCCGAGATTGGCGCGGTACATGCCCCGCAGTTCCTCTTCGATCACCGGCAGATCGACGCCGGCGCAGGCGCCATCCCTCACGATTGTCCTGCCGGCGACGACGACCTCATTGACGAGCGACGCGTTGCCTCGTGCAAACAGCAGTACCATGGGATCGACGGGCATGATCTGGTCACGATCGAGCCGGTCGAGATCAATCACGACGTAGTCGGCGGGATTGCCGGTGGCCAACTCGCCACTTCCGGGCGCGCCGGTCGCACGGCGGCCGTTGCGAATGGCGAGAGCAAACATCTCGGCCGGTGTCCAAGTCTGCTTGAATCCGAGGCCGCCATGAACCATCTGCACCAGCCGCATCTCACGCAGGATATCATCATCCTCGTCCAGCGCCAGCCCGTCGATGCCGACCGCAATGGCGCAGCCGCATTTATGGGCGGCGGCAATCGGCGCAAGCCCCGAGCGCAGATGCATGTTCGAGCTGAAATTGGTGACGATGCGCGCGCCGGACGCCGCGATCATCTCCAGCTCATCCGGCCGGGCATAGATGCAGTGCGCCAGAGTCAGCCGTTCCGAGAGAAAGCCAACGTCGCGCAGCCAGCACACCATATCCGGGAAGTGCTGATCAACCCAGGCGCGCTGGTACACGGTTTCCAGGAGATGCATATGGATGCGACGGCCGGTCCGCGCCGAATTTTCCGCCACCGCCTCCAGCAGCGGCTTCGAGCACCATTGCACGCCGGCGGGCCCGAGCTGGACGTCCACCATCGGGCCGGCGATGGCAGCGGCAATCGCTTCGGTCAGCTCGATATAGGCCCGCGGTGACATTGGTGCGCGGACGAAGAGATCTTCGACGGTCTTGCGACCTTCCTTGGAGAGACCCGAGAGCACCGGTTCGGCATCGCCATAGACGATCGGGTTCTGGTCGCGCACCGCCATTGCAAAAGCCATGCGGACGCCGACGTCTGATGCTGCTCTTGCAATCGCCTTGGCTTCGTCCAGCAGGGGCATCATCCCGCTCGGACGGGTGTAATGCACCATCACGGCCGCGCAACCCGCGTTGGCCGACCGAGCCAGTGCGGACGCCGCGGTCAAATATGGATCGACCGGCGTGCCGAGTGCAGTCCGCAGGATCCAGCTTTCCAGAGGCATGCCGACGGCGCCGAAGAATGACGCAGTGGCGCGGGCGTGGTCGTGGGCGTTGACGAAGGCGGGAATGACGAAGGAGCGCCGGCCCCTGGCGGTCCCCGCTCCTTCCGAGACATCCGTGATCGTCCCACCGTCGTGCCGGAGCACGACATTGTCGCCAACGCCGCGGTCAGGACCACGAAACAGGCTGGACGCCGAGATTTCCGCGGCTATCACCGTCTCTCCAAGGATCAGTTGGCCGTATACACCAACTCCCGCTCCGCGCGCGGCGGCAGGAATTCGCGTGAGAACACCTCTGCCGGCGTCGGCGCGCGGGCGAGTTGATAACCCTCGACCACGATGGCGATGGCGCGCGTCATGCGGTCATCCTTGATGTCGCCGATGCCGATTTCCTTCATCTCGGGCGACACGATCAGCTTCTCGAACGAATATTGCAGCCGGCGCTTCTCGACATCCGCATTGATGAGATTGTCGTAGTTGAGCGCCGCCTTCATGCCGCCGTTCTGGTCCTTGGCCACCGCGATCGCGCCTTTGTTGATGGCTCGCACGAGGCTCGCGACAGCCTTCGGATTCGAGGCGATCAGCTTGCGCGACACCATCACGCCGTTGGAATAGAGATCGAGGCCGTACTCACCGAAGGAGAACCACTTGAAATCCTTGTCCGGGTCCTGGCGGTTGAGCACGAGGTTGAAGTAGCTGGTGATATTGAAGACGAGCGCTGCGTCGATGTCGCCCTTGATCAGCATCGGCTCCTGGAGGTTCGGCGCCATATTGGAAATCTTGATCTTCTCGCCATCGAGCCCGTTCTTGCGGGTGAATACCGGTATCAGCCGCGTCGTCGGCGTGCCCTGCGCGCCTCCGAGCGTGCGGCCCTCGAAATCCTTGATGGTGTTGATGCCGCTTGATTTCTTGGCGACGATCGCGAACGGCGGCTGGTTCCACATCATGTAGACCATGATCGGCGCCTCCTGCGGCTTGGTCGAGGCGTTCTGGATAATGGCGTTGACGTCGCCGAAGCCGGCGTCATAAGCGCCCGACATGACACGCGTGACGGTGGCACCGGAGCCCTCGCCCTGGTCGATGACGACGTTGAGGCCTTCCTCTTTGAAGTAACCGTTGTCCTTGGCGTAGAAGAACGCGGCATCGCTGCCTTGCGTCTTCCAGCCCAGCGTGAACTTGATCGTGGTGTCTTCGGCCGTGGCGACGCCAGCGGATAGGGCCAATCCCAGCAGCGCGACGATTACGTTTCTCAACATCGAGATCTCCTCAAGCTCCGTTGCGTGACGATTTGAAAATCAGGTGGCGATCACGTCGTTCTTGCGCGTGGCCCAGCCGGTGACCCGCCCTTCAATCAGCGAGAACACGGCGTAGAGCGCGACGCCGAGCCCGGCGAGCACGAACAGCCCGGCGAACACCAGCGGCACGTTGAAATTGGAGGACGCGGTCATCATGACGTTGCCAATGCCGCGGTTGGAGGCGACCGTCTCCGACAGAACCGCGCCGACGAAGGCGTAGGAGATCGCGACTTTCAACGATGCGAAGAAGAACGGCATGGTCCGGGGCAGACCGACGTTCCAGAGAATGTCGAACTTGCTGGCGCCGAGCGCCTTCAGGACGTCCTCGAGCTCGGGCTCGGTGGTTGCCAGGCCCGTGGCAATGTTGACAACGATCGGGAAGAAGCAGATCGACAGCGCGGTCAGCACCGCGGGCACCGTGCCGGAGCCGAACCACAGCACGAAGATTGGCACCACCGCGACCTTGGGGATCGAGGAGAAGCCGATCAGGAGCGGATAGCAGGTGTCATAGGCCGTCTTGGAGACGCCGATGACGGCGCCGAGGGCGACACCGAGCGCAACGCCGAGGACGAAGCCGAACATGGTGGTGGCCAGCGTCTGCACAATGTGCGGCCACAGCACCGGGAAACGCTGAAACAGGGTCACGAACACCTGCGAGGGCCGCGGCAGCACCAGGTCGGACATGCCGGTCATCAGGCAGAACAGCTCCCAGGCGACGAAGAACAGCACGATCAGTCCCGCCGACCACGCCTTCTGCCTGACATCGATCCCGAACATCAGCCTGCCCCCTGCTCAGCCGCACTGCGCGTATCCTCGATGAAAGCGCGCAGCTTCTGGTTCAACGCGACGAAATCCGGCTCGAAGGTCATGGCGACCTTGCGCGGCCGCGCGAATTCGACCCGGCTGTCGTCGAGGATGCGGCCGGGACGCGCGCTCATCACGCAGATGCGGCTCGCAAGAAAGCCGGCTTCACGCAAATCGTGCGTGACCAGCAGTACCGTCGGCTTGCGCGTCATCCAGAGATTCTGGAGGATCGTCCACAGCTCCTCGCGGGTGAACTGGTCGAGTGCGCCGAAGGGCTCATCCAGCAGCAGCATGCGCGGCTCGTGGATCAGTGCGCGGCAGAGATTGGCGCGCTGGAGCATGCCGCCGGAGAGCTGCCAGGGGTAACGATTGCCGAAGCCTTTGAGGCCAACCTGCTCCAGCAGCGCGTTGGCCTTGTCGCGGAATTCGGTCTTGCGCAGCTTGCGGAAATTGGAGCGGAACGGCTCGACGATCTTCAGCGGCAGCATGATGTTTCGCTCGATCGTCATCCACGGAAGCATGGTCGGATTCTGGAAAGCCATGCCGACCCGCATCGCCCGCGCTGCCACCTCGCGGCCGCCGACAATGACGACGCCGCTGGTCGGCTGCACCAGGCCGCTGACGAGACGTAAGATGGTCGATTTGCCGCATCCCGACGGGCCGACCAGCGCGACAAACTCGCCGTCGGCGATCCGGAGCGTCGTCTTCGACAGCGCGGACACGGCCCGGTCGCCGCGCCCGAAGGTCACGGCGGTCTCGGACAGCTGGATGGCGACCAGACCGAAGCCGTCAGGAAGAGGCTGCCGGTCAAATTTGGCGTTGGGTTGCATGCGCATCACACCCAAAGTGTATGCAAGCTAGATGCCAGTCGCCGACGTCCGCAGAATATTAAGCAACTTACCGAACAGCGTACCAAAATTGCGGTTCCGATTTAGGCAATCGCGACACCAAACTGCATGCAATTGAAACGCTGGATCGGCGCAGGGTGTGCTAAGGAGAGGGCTGCGACCCACTCCGAAGGATTCGCCGAATGGCGGCGCGCCCCACCAGCAAGACTTCTGAATCATCTGACAAGGTCGGCGTGATCTGCCGCGCACTGCGGCGCGCGATCATCGAGCAGGCGCTCGAACCCGGCGCAAAGCTGCCTGAGGATTCGCTTGGCGAGCGCTTTGGCGTCAGCCGCACCATTGCCCGCCACGCGCTGGGACAGCTTGCCGCCGAAGGCCTTGTCGAGCTGCGCCGCAACCGGATCGCGGTGGTGGCGACGCCGAGCTGGCAGGAGGCGCGAGATGCCTTTGACATCCGCATCCAGCTCGAGCGGCTCGTGGTCCGCCAGCTCGCGGGCAAGCTGACCAAAAGCCAGATCGCCGAGCTGAACGCGCATGTCGATGCCGAGGACCGGGCGCGCGGCGGCACGGATGCGGTCTCGATTCGGCTCGCCACCGAATTTCACATCCTGCTTGCGCACATGACGAACAGCCCGATCCTGGTGCGCTATGTCAGCGAGGTCGCCTATCGCTGCTGCCTGACGCTGTCGCTGTACAGCCGACCGCATTCGACGGAATGCGCGATCAACGAGCACCGCGCCATCATTGCTGCGCTCCCCAAAGGCGACGAAGCCAAGGTGATGGAATTGATGCACCATCACCTCGATTCCGTAGCCAATCGGGCATTAGTCGCCCCTGCCCCGCTGCGCGGCCGCGACCTCCTCGACATTCTCGCGCCCTATGCCGACGAGGTGGCGAGCGACCGCGTCGTCAAGCTGCCGAAAATCGCGCGCAGGAGTTAGGCCTCGATCCCGCGCTGGACCAGAATGCGCTCGGCGCTGTCGTTCCAGACGTCCATCTTGACGATCTGCCCGCTCTTGACGACGAAGCGATCGACATAGCGATTGCCCTCGAACGGCGTGCCGTCCATCCACTCGCCATAGAGCGTGCCAACGCTGTAGACGATCGTCTCGTCCGCACCGGGACAGACATCGAAGCGGTCCATCTTCTTTTTCACCCAGCGATACCGCTTGGCGTTGAAAGCTGTCGGCCCGCGCGGATGATCGAACTCACGTCCGCCGGTGAATGTGATCACCGTGCCCGGCTTCATATAGGTCGCGGCGGCGTCGGGGTCGGGTTTCATTGAGGCCGTCAAATAGGCCTCGACGATCTTGGCATCGGTCATCGGCAGTTCGGCTTTTGCAAAGGCGGACATGGCGGGTTCTCCGGGGTGTCGACATCTTACAGCTCGCGCCCTGAACTGCATGCATATTTTTTGAACAGTTTAGCGCCAAAATTGCACACAATTCGGTACTGCCCGCCTCGGCAGCTTCCGCTAGGCTCTGACAGCAAAATCCGACGAAGCCATGATCACCCAGTCCGCCTTCGACCTGATCTTTCGTAACGCGCTGTTGCGATCATCCGCCGCGCCCGTCGATATCGGCGTGAAAGGCGGGCGTATTGCCACGATCGAGCCAAAGCTCGCCTGCGACGCGCCCGAGGTCGATATCGGCGGCCGCCTTGCCCTGCCCGGATTCGTCGATACCCACATCCATCTCGACAAAGCATGCCTGCTCGGCCGCTGTGGGCACGATCACGGCAGTGTTTCGGACGCTATCCGCGCCGTGGCCGCGATGAAGCGCGATTTCACCGTCGAGGACGTCTATGCCCGCGGCGCCTGGGTACTCGAGCGCGCGATCGTGCACGGCACGACGCGCATGCGCACTCATGTCGAGATCGATCCGCGCATCGCCTTGCGCGGCTTCGAGGCGGTTAAGGCGCTGAAGCGCGACTATGCCTGGGCGATCGACCTGTCGCTCTGCGTCTTCCCGCAGGAAGGCCTGACCAACGACCCCGGAGCTGAGGAGTTGCTCATCCAGGCGCTGCGCGATGGCGGCGAGGTGATCGGCGGCTGTCCCTATATGGACACCGACCCGAACGCCCATCTCGAACGCATCTTCGATCTCGCCGAGACGTTCGACGCCGATGTCGATCTCCATCTCGATTTCGATCTCGATCCCTCTTGGTGGCATCTCGACGAGGTCTGCCGCCAGACCGAACGGCGCAAGTATGGGGGACGCGTCGCAATCGGCCACGCCACAAAGCTCTCGGCACTGCCGCCGCAACGGATGAAGGCGGCCACCGCGCAGCTGGCGGCATCAGGCGTTGCGGTGACCGTGCTGCCCGCGACCGATCTCTATTTGATGGGACGGCAGGCCACCCACAATGCGCCGCGCGGGCTGACGCTCGCCCACAAGCTGGCCGACAATGGAGTGGTGTGCTCGGTTGCCACCAACAACGTCCTCAATCCGTTCACGCCGTTCGGTGACGCTTCGCTGCTGCGGATGGCAAACTTCTATGCCAACGTCGCCCACGCCGCCGTGAGCGATTTCGACACCTGCCTCGATCTCGTGACTGAGCTGCCGGCGCGGCTGATGAACCTTGGCGATTACGGCATCAAGGTCGGCAACCCCGCCGACCTCGTCGTGCTCGATACGCAAGACAGCCGCTTCGTCATCGCGGAGTTGCCTGACTTGGTGATGGGCTTCAAGGCTGGCCGACAGACATTTGAGCGGCAGCGGCCGAATCTGCTTCGCCCCCAGAGCTGATGTCGCGACACCGCAGAGTCGCTCCGTCCACGGCAAGGCCGGTCCGCAGCGGTACGATTGTCGGGAAACGGCCCTGATTACTGGCTGCTTCCGTTCAATGTTACCGCTGACTCAATTCGGTAGAATCCCGGACCGTAACTCCACGCATTGCGAGGCCCGCCGCGCCGGTCATAACTAGGACTCGGACCGATCATTTGCGTGCGATCGGGAAAGTATCGATATGTTCAGCGCATTCAGCAGCATCGACCATCATTCCAAGCAGACCGGAACGCCCACCGACGCGGCGGTGAAGCGGCTCGACGGCATCGGCCACGTTCTTTCGGATCTCGATATTTCGGGGATCCGGACGCAGGATGATGTCAACCGGACGCTCTGGACGCTCGACGCCGCCGACAAATGCGTTCGCGCGGTGCTGGCCGAATTCCGCACGCAACCGGCCACGGAGCAACTCGCCCTCAAGTCCAGGAATCTGATTGACCTGATCGAACGCGCCCGCGACCAGGTCGTGAGCTTTCAGCTCCGTGGAACGATCTTGAGCTGATTATTTGCGCGATTGATCTTCGCGAGGATCCGATCCGCCTCGGTGCGCCAGTCAGCGCTACGGGCGAACTCCCTGGTGCCCTTGGTGCCGAACAGCCCTTCATCGGCGAGATCGGCCACCCAGGCCTGCCGCTCGGCGGTGCCCTGCGCGGACCAGGGCGTCAGTCCCGCCTCGCGCACGGTTTCGGCGACCTCCCGTACCTCCTCGGCGCGGCGGCGGCCGTGCTCGATCACACGCTGGAAGAAATAGGCGCCCTGCTTCTCCCAGTCGATCGCGGGGAAAGTTTCCGTAAGCGATGCCAGCACGGCATCTTCCACGCCATAGGCTCGCGCCGTGGTGAAGCTTTCGATGACCATGGCTTCCAGGCCCTTGATCATGATGCTGCGGCACATCTTCACCGCGGAGGACACGCCGAGCTTGTCGCTGGCAACCTTCGCCAAGAATCCGATCGCATTCAGGAGCGGCTCGAGTTCTCTCGCGCCCGCGCCGCCGAGCAGCAGCGGCACCTTGATGCGATACGGCGGCACCGAAGTCATCACTGCGCCTTCGACATAGCGACCGGCAGCGCCATCGATCAGTGCAGCAGCGCGCTGCTTGGCGCCCGGTGAAGCCGAATTGAAGTCCAGGAACCAGGTGCCTTGGTTGATCGCGCCTGCGCAGGCTTTTGCCACCGGAACAGCCTGGCTGGCCGTGACCGCGGAGATGATGAAATCGGACTTCGCGGTCAGCTCGGCATGAGAGCCTGCGAGCACCACGCCGAATTTCGCGGCATGCTCCTCCAGTGAAGCGCTCTGCTCGCCTCCGAGCTTGATGTCGTAGGC
Organism: Bradyrhizobium sp. 179; assembly: GCF_023073535.1. Classification (NCBI taxonomy): domain Bacteria; kingdom Pseudomonadati; phylum Pseudomonadota; class Alphaproteobacteria; order Hyphomicrobiales; family Nitrobacteraceae; genus Bradyrhizobium; species Bradyrhizobium sp. 179. The sequence continues at coordinate 228,063 of NZ_JADPJR010000130.1, forward strand.
AGATACCTTGATGTCCTGCTGGCGCAAATCCTCGGCCAAGATCCTGCCGACCTCGCCATAGCCAACCAGCCCGACCTGCCATCGCCTCGGATCCGCCATCAGTTCAGCCCTCGTGTCGTTTCGTCAAAGAGCTCCTCGACCGCGTAGCGGCGCGGAATCAGCGCCTGCTGGAACGCGTAATCGACGATCAGTTCCAATGGTTTCCTGTTCGCTTCGATGCCAAATGGAATGAGATCCGGCAAGGCCGCAGGTCCCACCTGCTCCTTGTTCCGCTTGAGCAGATCATAAACGCCTACGACGATATCGGGACGCGATTTGGCGAGTTGCTCGGTCATGACCACGAGATGATTGACCGGCACGACGCCGCGCCGGGCATACCATTTGGCGGCTTCCGCGGCCGGATCGGGGAATAGCGGCTTCAGCTTGGGATCGACCGAGCTCTCGCCAAGCACCGCGTCTAGCTCGCCGTCGACCAGCATCTGGAGAATCTTCTTGTCTTTCGGGGCGCGCTCGGTGATGTCGACATATTCGGCGACATGCGGATCCTCGAACGTCACCCACCGGATCTTGTCGAGCTTGACGCCGTAGTCGTTGGCGAGAATGCCCCTGATCCAAGCGCCGGTCGTCGTTGTGAAGGACCGAATGCCCACGCACTTGCCTTCGAGGTCGGACGGGCCGAGCGTTCCTCGCGCGGGATTGTACAGCGCGTAGGCATGCTGGAAGCGGCCGAGAATGGTGGCCGGCAGCAGCACCAGCGGCTTGCCGTGCGCCTTCGCCATCAGATAGGTCACGATGGCCATCTCGCAGACATCGAAGGCCTGCCCGCGCACCATCGGCTTGAACGCGGTGTTGGTCGGGCTGTACTCGATGAACTCGAGATCGAACAGGTCGGAGCGGAGCGCGCCGCTCTTCACCGCCTGGACATGGGGATGACTGCCGAGCACGGCCTTCAGCTTGAGACGATCCATCCGCCCGCTCCTGCCGTTGCCTCAAACGTCCTCGGGATTGTCGACATAGACGAGCCCGGCTTTGGCCAGAGCCTCGCGCATGCTGTACATGTCGAGACCGAGTTCGCCCGAGGCGAGACGCTTGCGCTTGCCGCCTTCCTCGGCATTGCGCTTTCTCGCCTTCTCGGCGACTTCGGGCGCGTACCGCTTCGGCACCACGACGACGCCGTCGTCGTCAGCCACGATGATGTCACCGGGATCGACATTGACGCCGGCGCAGACCACGGGGACATTGACCGAGCCGAGCGTCGCCTTCACCGTGCCCTTGGCCGAGACTGCGCGCGACCACACCGGAAACTTCATCTCATGCAGCGCTCTGACATCGCGGCAGCCGGCATCGATGATCAATCCCTGCACGCCGCGCGCCCTAAGCGAGGTCGCCAGCAATTCGCCGAACATGCCGTCAGTATTGTCGGTGGTGCAGCCGACGACGAGGATGTCGCCCTTCCTGCACTGCTCCACCGCGACATGGATCATCCAATTGTCGCCGGGCTGCGCCAGCACGGTGACCGCGGGACCCGCAATCGCCGCGCCCGCCCAGACCGGCCGCAAATATGGCTTCATCAGGCCGGTGCGACCATAGGCTTCATGTACGGTCGAAACGCCGTATTCCGCCATGCCGGCGGGATCGGCACGCTTGATGTTGCGAACGACGACCGGTTTCATGCGAGTTCCTCCGCGACGGTCGGAAACAGACGCTGATAGGCCTCGCCATAGGTCATGGGCACGCCGGTGTTGCGGCTGCCCTGGATGCCTCGGTTGAGCGCGACGCGCTCGTAATAGCCCCACAGATGCTTTTGCGCGGCCAGGATCTGGAACGCCTCGTACTTCTCCTTCCAGACCTCGTCGATCTTGAGGAGCAGGTCCGGCTTGTAGTTGCACTGCTCCGGCTGGTGTGGCTCGAACAGGAACACCGGCGGCGCCGAGTATTTGTACTGCGCGCCGGGCTTATGGCCCATCGCCTGCGCGACCACGCGGGTCTCCTGCGCGAAATGCGCAGCGTTGGGATGGTCGAAATTATAGGGGTCCTCCAGCGCGTGCGTCAGCACGAAGTTCGGATTGAGCTCGCGGTAGATGTCGACCATGCGATCAAAATGCGCTTCGGTGAGCTTCAGCGGATAATCGCCGCAGTCGAAGAACTCGATCTCGGCACCTAACAGCTTTGCCGCCCGCTCCGCCTCGTCCTTGCGGCCGGCCTTGACCGATTCCAGCGTCGCCCCCCTCTCCTTCCAGGCGAACTGGCTCTCGCCGCGCTCGCCAAAGGACATGCAAACGATCTTCATGCGATAGCCCTTCTTCGCATGCAGCGCGATGGCGCCGCCGGCGCGCCAGACGAAATCGCCGGGATGGGCGGTGATCACGAGACCAGTTTTCATCGGACAAACTCCCCTTTTTCGTTTGTACGCATCATAGGCCGTCTGCCCCAGGCAGGAAGCCGGTTCATCAAGCCGCGGCGGCCGCTTGCTCCTCGCCGTCGAGCACATGCCGGAGGCGCTCGCCATCGAGCGCGCCTTCCCATTTGGCAATTGCGATCGTCGCAACCGCGTTCCCGATCAGATTGGTCGGCGTCAGCCCCTGCGACATCAGGCGATGGATGCCGAGCACCAGCGCGACGCTGGTCACCGGAATGGTGCCGGTGGCCGACAGCGTCGCCGCCAGCACGACGAAGGCCGCGCCCGCAATCCCCGCCGCGCCCTTGGAGGTCACGAGAAGGATCAGCAGCAGCTCGATCTGCTCGGCAAGGCCGAACGGCGTGTTGGTCGCCTGTGCCAGGAAAACCGAGGCAGCGGCAAGATAGAGGCAGGTGCCGTCGAGATTGAAGGAATAGCCGGTCGGGATCACAAGTCCGACGACGCTCTTCTCGCAACCGGCCTTTTCCAGCTTGGTCAGCATCCGCGGCAACACCGTTTCCGATGATGTCGTGGCGATGCAGATAAGCAGCTCTTCCCAGATATAGCGGATCAGCTTGACCAGCGAGAAGCCGCAGAGCCGCGCCACGGGGCCGAGCGCCACGATGATGAAGACCACGCAGGTGAGGTAGAAGCCCCCCAGCAGCTTGCCGAGCGAGGCGAGCGAGCCCACGCCGAACTTGCCGACCGTAAAGGCGATAGCGCCGAACGCGCCGATCGGCGCCGCCCGCATTACCAAGCCGACGACGGCGAACACCATCTTGGCGGCGATGTCGATCAGATGCACCAGCGGCGCGGCACGCTCGCCGAGCTGCACCAGGGCAAAGCCGCACAGTACGGAGATGAACAGCACCTGGAGAATGTTGCCCTCGGCAAAGGCGCCGACGAACGTCGCGGGCACGATGTTCATCAGGAACGGCACGAATCCGATCGCGCCGGTCTGCCTGACATAGGGCTCGATGGCGCTGGCATTGATGCTGGCGGGATCGATGTTCATGCCGACGCCGGGCTTGAGCAAATTCACCGCGACGAGACCGATGATTAGCGCGATCGTGGTCATGACCTCGAAATAGACGATCGCCTTCACCGCAACGCGCCCGACGCGCGCCATGTCGGCCATGTGCGCGATACCGTGCACGACGGTGCAAAAGATGATCGGCGCGATCAGCATCCGGATCGCCTTGATGAAGGCATCCCCGAGCGGCTGCATCTTGGCGCTCGCCTCGGGACTGGCGATCCCAAGCGCGATGCCGGCCGCCATGGCGATGAGCACCTGGATCCAGAGCTCCTTCCACCAGGCGCGGCCGCGCGGCTTTTCGATCGCGAGCGCCGTCATTGGTCGAACCCAAACAGGCGCGCGGGATTATCGACCAGAATCTTCTGCTGGAACTCCACCTCCGGCGCGAACAGCGGGATCAGGTCGACAAGGTCACCGTCGTTCGGCATCACCTTGACGTTCGGATGAGGCCAGTCGGTGCCCCAAATGACGCGATCGGGCGCGGTCTCGACGATCTTGCGCGCGAACGGCACCGCGTCCGTGAACGGCGGACCGGCCGAGGACACCCGCTCCGAGCCGCAGATCTTGACCCAGCATTTTTCGTCGCGCTGCATCAGTTCGACCAAAATCCTGAACGGAAGCTGGTCGAGCCCATCGGAGGTCTTCACCCGTCCCATGTGGTCGATGGTGTAGCTCAGCGGCAGCCTTGCCAGCATGTCGGCATATTCGGGCAAGTCGATCGCGTCAAAATGCAGATCGATATGCCAGCCGAGCGGCGCGACCATAGCGATGACGCGGTCGAACACGCTCTTATCGGGGACGCCGCCGAGATGGCGGACGAAATTGAAACGGCAGCCGCGGAAGCCGCCCTCGTGCAGCACGCGAAGCCCGCGCTCGGTGATGGTGTCGTCGATGTTTGCGACCGCGCGATAGGCGCCGTTGCTCTGCGCGAGAGCGTCCAGCGCTACCGTGTTGTCGGTGCCGTGCACGCTGGCATTGACGATGACGGCGCGCTCGACGCCGAGCTTGACATGCAGCGCGCGGAATTCCTCCAGCGGCGCATCGGGCGGCGTGTAGGAGCGGTCTGGCGCGTACGGATATTTCGCGCCGGGACCGAAGATATGGCAATGCGCGTCGCAAGCCAGCCTTGGCAGCTTGAATTTCGGCCTACGCGTGTTTGGGTCTGGCGGCGGAATGGTCGGCGTGTACATCATGATCTTCAGCTGGCATCGGTCACGAGGCGATTGTCGGTGCCGTGAACGGTGGCATTGACGATGACGCTGCGTTCGACCCCGATCTTCTCGTGCACGCTGCGGAATGCCTCCAGCGGCGCATCGGCCGTGTTGTAGCGTCGCTTTTCCGCGAAGGGGTAACGCGACGCGGGCCCGAAGATGTGGATGTGGCTATCGCAAGATTTCGCTGGCAGCTTGAACGACGGCGTCTTGGGATTTGCATCCGGCGGCGCGATCGTGGGGATCGCCTTCGGCTCGGCGCCTTGCGCGCGTGCTTCATTCGCAAGCGCCGCTCCGGCCAGGCCAGTCAAGAGATGCAAGCACTCCCGCCTATTCATGTCCTCAACACCCCGTCACATGGTCCACTTGCGAGCTGAAGCGCAAGGCCGCGCCTCCCCTCGTGCGGCTTCTTTCAAGTCTTGCTGCTGACGACCGGCCGCCGCCGCACCGGCGCGGCTTGATCCAGCGCGGGCGCCTGGAACGCGGCAACGGTGGCCTGCACCAATTGCTCGATGGCATTGGCGGCATCGCCGCCGTCGGCCTCACCGCGCGACAGGCGCGACACGCGCTCCGGCGTCACCAGTGAATAATAGAGTGCACCCAGCAGGAAATGGCTGCGCCAGACGATGTCGGTGCGCGGAATGTGTGGCAGACTCTCGTGAATCGCGTCGATGAAGGCGTGGCTGGTGTCGTCAAACGTCTGCGCGATGATTTTTCGTGCGACCTCGTTGCCTTCCGCCGACATCACGGCGCGCAGCCGCGTGAAGCGCGCGCCGCCGCCGGCGAGATCGCTGCCCGAGGTGAAGGCCGGCACCACATAAGCGCGCACGATCGCCTCCAGCCGATCCTGGAGATCGCGCACGCGCTTGGCGGCCGCGAGCAGTTCGGATCGGCGCAAATTCATCGGCCCGCAATGGCGCCGATAGATCTCCAGCAGCAGGCCGTCCTTGGTCTTGAAATGATAGGTCACGCTGCCGGGATTGGCCCCGGCAGCCTGCGCGATGTCGCGCACCGACACAGCATTGAAGCCGTTGGTGGCGAACAGCTCCTCGGCCGCGGCAAGGATCGCCTCGCGCATGTTCGGCTTGCGGGCCGTTTCCCTGCTGGTGGACTTGCGTACCATGCGATTTGTACTATCGTACAAAAGATCAAGTCTCGTCAACAAAAACAACGGGCGGCATCCGCGGCGGCCTGGAGGCCGCCGGCAGGCGGCCGAATGCCCTCAAGGAGTGCTGGGAGATGCAGGGTTTGAACAAGAAGATCGGCGGTTTGATGCTGTGTGCCGGTCTGCTGCTGGCGGGCGGCGCCGCGCAGTCCGCCGACAATTATCCGAGCAAGCCGGTCCACATTCTGGTCCCCTACGCCGCCGGCGGTGCGGTGGACGTGCTCGCGCGCACGCTGGGCCAGGCGCTGGCCAAGACCTGGGGCCAGCAGCCCGTGATCGACAACCGCCCGGGCGCAGGCGGCATCGTTGCCTCGCAGGCGCTGACGCAGGCCGCGCCGGACGGATACACGTTGATCCTGGTCGCGAGCGGTCATCCTCTCAATCAGTTCATCTATCCGAGCGTGCCCTACGACACGTTCAAGGATTTTACCGCGATCACCGAGCTCGCTTCCTCGCCGCTCGCGATCGTCGTCGCCAAGGACAGCCCCTACAGGACGCTTGGCGATCTCCTCACCGCGGCGAAGAAGGAGCCGGACAAGCTCTCCTACGGCATGTCCGGCAACGGCACCTCGGCGCATCTGGCCGGCGAGCTGCTCAAATACATGTCGGCTAGCAAGATCGTGGCGATCCCTTACAAGGGCGGCGCACCGGCGCTGACGGCGGTGATCGCCGGCGAGATTCCGCTCAGCATCAATCCGCTCGCGGAAGCGATCGGCCAGCTCGAAGGCGGCCCGGTGCGCGCACTCGCGGTGACCTCGGCCGAGCGCTCCAAGGCGCTGCCGGATGTTCCGACCGTCACGGAAGCCGGCGTGCCCGGCTACGACGTCTCGGTCTGGTGGGGCGTGCTCGGTCCGGCGAAGATGCCGCCGGAGATCGTCGCCAAGCTTGAAACCGACCTGAAGGCGGCGCTGCAGGATCCGAGCGTCCTGTCGACGCTCGACAAGATCGGCGCCACCCCGGTCGGCTCCTCCGCCAAGGACTTTGACACCTATATGCATGCCGAGGCGGCGAAGTGGGAGCCGCTGCTGAAGGCCGCCAACATCCGCGCCCAGTGAGGCTGTTCGCACGAGAATCGCACTAGGCGCCTCGCGCACCGCCCTGCTCAGCACGCCCGCGCGCGCCGACGGCGAAGACGCGCGAGTACCAGCCTCCGGCCAGCAAGAACGGACGCGCCGGTCAGTTATGGGCCCTCGCCCGCATTTTCTCCGGCGGCGCGGCGCGCCGCGGCAAATCGGCATCATCGTCACCCGAGGGGATCAGGATCGCACGCTCGCGCGGCAGTGCCTCCGGCATCTCGTCGCGGATGAAGGCCACCAGCTTCTCTCTGATCTCGCAGCGCAGGTCCCAAGATTGCGGCGCATTGCGCGCGCTGACCAGCGCGCGAAGCTCGATTGTGCGCGAATCTGCGTCGATCACCTGGAGATTGACCACGGCGCCGTCCCAGAGCTTGGACTCCTTCACCGCCTCCTCCAGCCAACGCCTGATGCGCGCCACATCGGCACGGTAATCGACATGGAGCCCGACCACACCGATCAGCGAGGCGGTGTCGCGCGTCCAGTTCTGAAACGGCTTTTCGATGAAATAGGACAGCGGCACCACCATACGGCGCCAATCCCACAGCCGGATCACGACATAGGTCGAGGCGATGTCCTCGACCCATCCCCACTCGTTCTCGATGATCACGGCATCCTCGATGCGGATCGGCTGGGTAATGGCGATCTGCAAGCCCGCGATCAGATTGCTCAGCAGCGGCCGCGCGGCAAGACCGACGATGATACCGGCGGCACCGGCGGAGGCGAACAGGCTGACGCCATATTGCCTCACCGAATCGAACGTCATTAACGCGGTGGAGACCGTGATGACGACAATGATGGTGTCGGTGACGCGCTTGAACACGCGGACTTGCGTGACGTGCTTGCGCGCGATGAAATTCTCGGTGACGTCGCGAAAATTCTGCAAGTATCGCGCCGCACTCATGTCGACGATCCGGATCGAGATCCAGCCGATCAACGCGATGACGGCCACGACGAACAGGCGCATCAGCGGCGTGCGGATCGTATCGTCGAGCGGCGCAAGGGGCAGGACCAGTGCGACGGCAGCCAGACACAGCGCCAGCTGGGCCGGGCCGGACGTGCGCTCGATGAACACACTCAGGAGCGGAAGCCGGGTTCCGAAAGCGCGATTGAGCAGCCAAACAGCGAACCGATAGAACGACAGAGCAAGCATCATCGCGCCGGCGACCAAGCCGAGGCCGATGAACCATGAGGGTATCCAGCCGAACATCCTGTCGATGTCGGCCATAAGGGTCTGCCAATTCATTGCTGTCCCTGACCTTACGTACGCGTCAGCGCTCAACGCCTGCCGCCCAGCTTCGCTCCCCTAGCTCGTGCAACGCAGCATTCCGCTGGTGCAACCGCTGGCGAATTGAGCTAATTTGAGGCGCCCATGACTCGACGTAGCGGCAGCGCCGATCTTCCCTTGCACAGCGGACGTGTTCCGCCGTGGCTGGCAAGCCGTATGGCCTCGTTGGGCGCAATCGTCACTCAGGCGATCGTGCATCATTACGGACGCGACGCGTTCATGCAGCGGCTGTCGCATCCGTTCTGGTTCCAGTCGTTTGGCGCAGTTATGGGGATGGACTGGCACTCCTCCGGCATCACGACCTCCGTGATCGGCGCCCTGAAGCGTGGACTCGGACCGCTCCAGGACGAGCTCGGCATCTATGTCTGCGGCGGCCGCGGCCAGCATTCACGCAAGACACCGGACGAGCTGTTGCAGCTCGGCGAGCGCGTCGGCTTCGACGGCGCAATGCTGGTGCGTGCCAGCCGCCTGGTGGCGAAGGTCGACAGCGCGGCTGTGCAAGACGGCTTCGACCTCTATCTCCATGGCTTCTTCGTCACCGCAGAGGGCAAATGGACGGTGGTGCAGCAGGGCATGAACGGCGACAAGCGGCAGGCCCGCCGCTACCACTGGCATTCCGAGGCGCTGAAGAGTTTTGTCGATACACCCCACACTGCGATCGACGGTCCCAAGCAAGGCGAGATCGTCAACCTCACCGACCATCGCGCTGATGTCTCGCGCACCGCGCAGCTCGAGCTGTTGAGAGGTCTTGGCCCGGATCGCATTGTCTCCGAGTTCGAACGACTCACCGGCCTCGAGCCGGCGCAGGCCATGCTGCCGCATCTGATCATGCCCGCGCATCACGACGTCCGCCCCAAGGACGTGTTCGCACGACGCTTGCACGGCACCCTGGCCGCCGCGGCCGAGCGCGGCCCGGTCGATTTCCCGGAGCTGTTGCTGACGCCCGGCGTCGGTGCGCGCACCGTGCGCTCACTTGCGATGGTCGCCGAGGTCGTGCACGGCGCACCCTATCGTTTCAACGATCCCGCGCGCTTTTCGCTCGCCCATGGCGGCAAGGACCGACATCCCTACCCGGTTCCGATCAAGGTCTATGACGAAACTATCCGAGTGCTGAAGGGCGCGATTCAGAACGCCAAGCTCGGTCGCGAGGAGGAAATGCAGGCGATCAAGCGGCTCGACGACCAGGCGCGGCGGCTGGAGCGGACCGCGCAGGGCCCCTCGGTCGAGGCCTACATCGCCGGCGAGCGTGCTGCCTCGCCCGACCTCGACGGCCGCTCCGTGTTCGGTTGGGAGCGCGATCCGGCGCCGACCAAAAAGCGGACCGGCTGAACCGGTCCACGAGTTGCTCGGGAGGAGGGCCACTTCTTAGGTCTCGTCGGTCTCCGGCTCATCGTCGAGCCGGTTGGCTGCATGGTCCTGATACTGCTCGGTCTGGATGAACTTGCCATCCATGCCGCGGATGTCCGAATGCTGTGCCTTGTCGCGGTTTGACAGCACCATGTTGTCGCCGATCTTGTCCTTCGGGATTTCGGCCATGGCGCCAGTGCCATCGCCCTTGCCATGCATTCCCGATCTGAAGTGCGTCTTGCTGCCGTGCCCTGCTGGCATCGGTTTCTCCTCTTGCAGTGATCTTCCGAAGACTTAGTGCTTCTGTTGCGCCGGCATTGGCTTCGGCGGCTTGTGGCCGCTCTGGCCGGAATCGTTGTGCTTGTTGTGGTCGCTCTCCTGATTGAGGCCGCCGCGACTTACTGCGTATTCGCTGTGCCTGGCTTCCGAGCGCGCGCGATGAACAGCAGCGTCCTCGGCATTATGGCCGATGGCCTGATCGAGCTCCCGCGCGTCGGGAACATCGGGCTTGCGCTCGAGAATGCGAACCTGCTGCTCGTGGGTCTTCTTGCCTTGCATTGCTGTTCTCCGGACCTACCGGCGCCTTCGGTGCGCGCCGCCATGTGCGACGTCCTTGTCGATGCCGCCGCCGACGCCCACATCATTCTCGCGATCGCCTTCGATTGTGTTCTCACCGAAAGCATCTTCGAGGTCGTCGGGTGACGCGCCCGCCATTGTCGCTCCCTTGGATCCTCCGATCAGGGGATTTTCGCGCATGTCCTTATCGCTAGGCATGTACAACTTGGGTTGCTTGCTGCTCATGAACTACCTGCCTCCGCCCTTTCCGGCTTCATCGTGCCTGTGATGGGAATCGCGCTCGCCGCCTCCGCCGGAGATCCGGCTGTGGCTGCGCTGCAAATCGTCCGCCGGCGGTTTCTTCACGTCCACGGGGCCTTCGCATTCTCGTGCGAAGCGCCAGGTCCGCCCTGACGAATGCTGTTTGGTGTCTTGGTGGATGTCGACATGAATGTCGTCCTCCTCAGCGATCTTGCTGATAGCCTTGATTGTCGTGTTCTGCTTGATGTTGCCCTGCTGTCCCTGCTGGTCCGGATTTTCCACGCGCTGTTGGCCGTGCGGGATCCGATCCGCCGACACTTGCTTGGCGTCGCCAGTTCCCTTCGGGCTCTGATTATCCGGTGGGACAGGTGGCATCTTGCTGGCCATGATCTTGTCTCCGTTAAGACGTCGACCTGCGACGCGGCCAAGGAACTCGTCGCCGCGTTCAAGGTCGTGATGATAACAGGGCCAGCGGCATGCCGTTCCTGACTGATCACGTTCGGCAAAGATTTTCCGAAAGATCGCCGACTCAGCTGGCCGCGGTGAGGGAACGATCAATCATCGCTTCGGCGCGCGCCGCCTCTGTTCCGCGGCCTTCAGTCGAGACGGGAAGTTTCGCAATCGCACGCAAACCCGGCCGCCTGCGCCAGCGGACCTCGGCCGGATCGATGGCCAAGGCAAGCTTTGGCCATCGTACGAACAGCGCTTCGAGCGCGCACGCCGCCTCGATGCGCGCGAGCTGGTGGCCGAGGCAGAAATGGATCCCCGTCCCGAACGAGATGTGACGGTTCGGCCTGCGCGCGAGATCGAGGCGTTCCGGGCGATCGTGCACCGTAGGATCCATGTTCGCCGCGGCGAGCATCGCCATGACGCGATCGCCCTTCTTCAGGCGCACGCCTTCGACGTCGAGATCCCGCCGCACATAACGTGGCTTTGAGAATTGCACTGGCGAGACGAAGCGCAGGAACTCTTCGACGGCAAGCCCGACGCGACTCCAGTCCTCTTCGAGCCAATCGCGCAACCCGGGATGCCGGAGCAGTTCGAACGCCGAGCCGCTGATGAGATGCGTGGTGGTCTCCGATCCGGCCGCAAGCAGCAGAAAGACCATCGAAACCATTTCATCCGGCGTGATCTGGCCGCCCTCGCGCTCAACCTGGACCAGCTCTGCGATCAGGCCTTCGCCGCCTTGAACACGTGCGATCTGCAACTGCCGCTCGAGGTAGGCGCGCATCTTGCGGAACGCGAACAGCAGCCGGAAAAAGCTGACCACATTGGTCAGCGAGGACATCGTGTTGGCCCAGGCGATGAATCTCGGACGGTCGGCCGGAGGCAGGCCCAGGAGTTCGGAGATCACCGCAAGCGGCAGGATACGCGCGTAGCGCTGAACCAGATCGGCCGGGCTTCCGTTCGCAAAGAGCTCGTCGGCGAGACCGTCGGCAATAGTGCGGATGCGCGGCTCCATCGCGACGACGGAGCGCCGACGAAAGGCCTCGTCCACGATGCCGCGGAGTCTCGTGTGATCCGGCTCGTCCATCGTCAGCATGTTGTTGGCGATGGTCCTGACGTATCTCGGCATCCACCAGCGCAGACCAGCGACGTCGCCATCCTCCCTTCGCAACGTGAACGTCGCGCCGTCCTTCAGGACCCGCGCGGTGGCGTCATGGGTTGTGGTGATCCAGACGTCGCCGACGAGAGGAAATCGCGTCGCGACCACGGGGCCAGACATGCGCAGCGTCGCAATCGCCTTGGGCGGATCGCGAAAGAAGGCCTCGCTGGTGAAATCGAGGCGCGCGGTCATAGGTTCACCGGAGTGATTGCTGGCGTCTCACCGAGATGGTGCACGGCGCGGGCCGTGCAAGGGCCGAACGCGCCCACCGCTTCAGTCGCAAGTGTCGAGAGACGCGCCTACCCGCGTCCTGGAGATCGCTGCCCGGTCTTGCGCTGCTGCGTGTAGGCGTCCCAATGGCTCCAGCTGCCATTGCTGAGGCTTTGCAGGTCGGTCGCGAGCGGTCGGCGCGTGCGCTTGTCGTGATCGGCGATCACGCGCTCGGACTGCGCGATCTTGCGCTTGAGTTCCGCGATGGTCTTCTGGGTTTGACCGTTCCGCTTCGACGAGGCGATCTCGCCCATCGTGAAGCGCGCGGTCTCCAGCGCCTTCAACTCGGCGCGGTTCTTCTTCAACTGGACCCGGTGCCAGGCGATGTTGCTGTCGCTGTCCGCAACCATGTGGGAACTCCGCTGATTCGCTCCCACATAGTATCGTGCGCCGAATCGGCGCCGCAACGGGCGCCCGACGGCGAAAATGCGACCTTATTGGGCAGGAATTACGGGCCTAGAACGTTTTCGAGGGAGGTGGAGACCGGTCCTCGTAAAGAAACCGCGTCAAAATAAGAATCTGGAGCCCCGTTCCGATGCGCATCGGAACGGAAATGGGCTTTAGCGCTCGGCAAAGGCCTTTTCGACCACGAACTGGGCCGGCTCGCCGTGATTGCCCTCCATGAGGCCGCGTTCACCCAGCAGGACGCGCGTGTCCGCGACCAGCGCTGGACTGCCGCAGATCATGACGCGGTCGTGGGCAGCTTCCAGCGCCGGGAGACCGATGTCGCTGAACAGCTTGCCCGAGGTGATGAGGTCGGTGATGCGGCCGCGATTGCGGAACGGATCGCGCGTGACGGTCGGATAGTAGATCAGCTGATTGCGGATGTACTCGCCGATCAGTTCGTCCTTCGGCAGCGTGTCGGTGATCATCTCGCCATAGGCGAGCTCCTTGACGTGCCGGCAGCCGTGCAGCAGCACCACTTTCTCGAAGCGCTCGTAGGTTTCAGGATCCTTGATCACGCTCAGGAACGGCGCGAGGCCCGTGCCGGTGCCGATGAGGTAGAGGTTTCGGCCCTCTTCCAGGGTGTCGATCACCAGCGTGCCGGTGGCTTTGCGGCTGACGATGATCTCGTCGCCTTCCTTCAAATGCTGAAGCCGCGAGGTCAGCGGACCATCCGGCACCTTGATCGAGAAGAACTCCAGCGTGTCCTCGTAATTGGCGCTGGCGACGCTGTAGGCCCGCAGCAGGGGCTTCTCGCCGACCTTGAGGCCGATCATGGTGAACTCGCCGTTGCGGAAACGGAAGGTCGGGCTGCGGGTGGTCTTGAAGGAGAACAGCGTGTCCGTCCAGTGGTGGACGCTCAAAACGCTTTCCTGATTGAAATTGCTCATCACACCTTCCCTGTCGCTTCCATGCGGTTCCGAGGCGGGCAGCTATGCGTCGTTTGTACACGATCATTCGTATACTAATGAATAATCCGGCTTGATCCCGCGGTCAAGGCTGCCCAAGATCGGCAGCGTTGCAGCTAGGAATAAGGAGCCCCTTCCATGGCGCATGACGCACCCCAGGCCACCGGACCCTCAAAGCTCGTGATCCGGAATATCGGCCTGATCCTGTCCGGCGCCCTGGAAAAGCCCATCCTGGACGGCGACACCATCGTTGCCGAGAACGGCAAGATCACCGCGATCGGCCGCTTCAAGGACGTCGACACGGAAGGCGCGACGACGATCGTCGACGCCCACGGCACCACGGTCGCGCCGGGCCTGATTGACAGCCACGTCCACCCTGTTGCGGGCGACTGGACGCCGCGGCAGAACCAGATCAACTGGATCGACAGCTACCTGCATGGCGGCGTCACCACCATGATCTCGGCCGGCGAAGTGCACACGCCCGGCCGTCCCCGCGACGTTGTCGGCCTCAAGGCGATGGCGGTGTTCGCCCAGCGCGCGTTCTGGACCTTGCGCCCCGGCGGCGTGAAGGTTCACGCCGGCGCGCCGGTGATCGAATGCGAGATGGTCGAGGAGGATTTCAAGGAGATGGCCGCCAATGGCGTCAAACTGCTCGGCGAAGTCGGTCTCGGTGGCGTCAAGGACGGCCCGACGGCACGCAAGATGGTCGGCTGGGCGCGCAAATACGGCATCCAGAGCACCATCCACACCGGCGGCCCCTCGATCCCCGGCTCCGGCCTGATCGACAAGGACGTGGTGCTGGAGGCCGACACCGACGTGGTCGGTCACATCAATGGCGGCCACACGGCGCTCCCCGACGACCAAATCCGCTGCATCTGTGAGGGCTGCAAGCGCGGCCTCGAGCTCGTGCACAACGGCAACGAGCGCTCGGCTTTGTTCACGCTGCGCACCGCGCGCGAGATGGGCGATCTCCACCGCGTCATCCTCGGCACCGACGCGCCGGCCGGCTCCGGCGTGCAGCCGCTCGGCATTTTGCGCATGGTGTCGATGCTGTCCTCGCTCGGCGAGCTGCCGGCCGAGATCGCCTTCTGCCTAGCCACCGGCAACACCGCGCGCATGCGCGAGCTCGATTGCGGCCTGATCGAGGTGGGCCGCTCCGCCGACTTCGTCATCATGGACAAGGCGCAGCACTCGCCGGGCAAGACCATTTTGGAGAGCGTGCAGCTCGGCGACCTCCCGGGCATCGGCATGACCATCATCGACGGTATCGTGCGCACCCAGCGCAGCCGCAATACCCCCCCGGCGGGCAAGGTGCCGGAGCTGGTGACGAAGTAAGCCAAGGAAATGGTGTGGTAGGGTGGCCAAAGCGGAGCGTGCCCACCAATCACAGTCATGAGACGAAGGTGGGCACGGCGCTTTGCGCCTTTGCCCACCCTTGTATTAGCCTGATCGGTTATGTTGAGCCGTTCCGTGAGGAATGGCCCAGCCCGGGTGGCCGCCCGAGCTGGGTCGCCGTTCGATCGGATCGGTGCCCACCGAAGCCTTGAGGGCTGTCTGGCGTAGCGAGATCGCGATCGGCACTTCATCGGGACCCGAATGGTTGAACGAACTTTAGGTTCGCATAACAAGGGAGGGATCGACGAAGATGGCCAAGCATAGCACGGTCTGTGCCGG